>CAYGCW010000028.1:0-15282 GCA_964348465.1 uncultured Acidimicrobiia bacterium
AGAACCCCATCGAGCAGGAGGGCACCTACCCGCTGCCCGAGGCCCAGCTCGACCGGTTCATGATGCGGCTGGTGGTCGGTTATCCCGACCGCACCAAGGAGTTGGAGATGCTCGATACTCACGGTGTCCGCTCCACTTTCGAGGACCTGCGACCGGTGGTCGGACCCGACGAGGTCAACCGCATGGTTGACATCGCCACCTCCGTGCACGTGTCGGATGTCGTCAAGGGCTACATCGTCGACGTCGTCGAGGCCACCCGCTACGACCCCGACTTGATGCTCGGCGCGTCGCCACGGGCGACGCTGTTCCTCCAGCGCGCCGCTCGCACCCACGCCGCGATGACCGGGCGGCCCTACGTCGCCCCCGACGACGTCAAGGCGGTGCTGCAGCCGGTCCTCACCCACCGGCTCATCCTGCGCCCGGAGGCCCAGATGCGGGGCGGGGACATCCCGCGCATCGTCGACGCGATCGCTCAGGGAGTTCCGGTACCGGGGACCCGGGCGGTCACCTGATGCCCACCGGCCGGGGCTGGGCGGCTCTCGGCGCGGCGGCCGCCCTCATCGTTCTCTGGTTCGGGTTCGGGGAGCGCGAGCTGCTGGTGCTCGGGACCTTCCTCGCCGCCGCGACCGGCGCCGGGGTGGTGTTCGTCAGGATGGTCGCGCCGCGGGTCGTCGTGACCCGACGACTCTCACCGCCCCAGGTCCACGAAGGCGACCGCGCCCTCGTCGAGGTCACGGTGGAAGGCCACCGGCCGGTACGCAACCTGGCGATCGAGGATGAGGTCGCCGGTCTCGGCTCCGCGCGCTTCGCCGCCGCCGAGGTCGACCCGGGAACGCCGCTCACCGCCAGGTACGAGGTACTGTGCCGCCCGCGGGGGATCTACCAGGTCGGCCCTGCGCAAGCCGTGGTGAACGACCCGCTCGGACTGGCAGAGGCACGGGCCGCCGTCGGCAGGCCCGACCGCCTCGTCGTGTATCCGGCGGTGGAGGACCTCGAGGGCTACCCGATCGTGCGCGGCCACGACCCGAACATCCAGTCGGCCAAGCCTGCGTATCACCAGCAAGGGGGTGAGGACTTCTTCACGCTGCGGGAGTACCAGGACGGCGACGACCTGCGGCGCGTCCACTGGCCGAGTTCGGCGAAGAGGGACGAGCTGCTCATCCGCCAGCTCGAGGTGCCGTGGCAGTCGCGGGCGCTGGTGCTGCTCGACCATCGTGCCCGGGCGTACACCCACCCGGACGCATTCGAGCACGCCGTGCGTGGCGCGGCTTCGGCCGTGCGCCACCTCTATCGGGCCGGCTTCAACCCGGGGCTGTGGACGCTCGACGCCGGTCCGATCAGCGGGAGTCGCGACCTGTACGGCGCCGCCATGGAGCGCCTGGCGACGGTGCAGATGGTCCGCGACGTGGACCTACACAGCATCGTCGTGCGCATGCGCCGGCGAGCCACCGGCGGCGGCGCGCTGGTGATGGTGACCGGCACGCCGGACGAAGAGGACCTGGCTGCGTTCCGCGCCCTGACGCGTGACTTCAACCGGACGATCGTGTTGTCGGTCGATCAGGGAGTGGAAGCATCGGCGGCCCAGTTCCACCGCGCCGGCGCCGTCACGGTGGTGGCGCCCCCGGAGGTCCCCTGGGCACCGGTGTGGCGAGAAGCAATGGAGTTGACGTGGTCTACCGTTACAGCTGGATAGCCGGAATCGCCGGGATGGCCCTGGCCCTCGTCCGGCTGCAGGGCCTCGTCCAGGCTTCGTCGACCGGCGCGCCGTGGCCGCTGGTCGTGATCGCCGGCGCCGCTCTCGGCGCCATCATCACCTGGACGGCGTTCGCCTACCGCGTCCACAGCGCCCTCGTGGTCGTGATCAACCTCGTCGCCCTGGCGTTCACGGCCGTCCGCATCGCGGTCCCGGACACGACCTCCTTCCTCCTTCCCACCAGCGAGAGCCTGTCGGCGATCCGCACCGAGCTCGCCTATGCGTTCGACGTCATCCGCAGCGGCGTGGCGCCGGTCATCCCGGCATCGGGCCTCGTCGTCGTGATCACCGCCGTGTTCTGGGGCCTGGGCGCGCTCCTGGTCTGGGGCCTGCGGCGGGGCCGCCCGTTCCTGGCGCTGACGCCGCCCGCCTTGCTCTACCTGCAGCTCGCCACCGCCGACCGGGGCGCCTTCGCCGGACCCCAATGGGCTCTCGCACTGCTGGCGATTGTGGCCGCCGGCCTGGCCGCCGTCACCTTCGACGAACGGGCTACGACCGGTCGGCTCGCCCGGGTCCGAGCCCGGGTGGCCGGCGGCGTCGTCTCCGGCAAATCGCTGGTGACGCTCGTGGTCGCCGCCACTCTGGCACTCGGCACGTCTGCGGCATTCGCAGGGACCGTGCCTGCGACGGGCGTGCTCGACTGGCGCCAGTCGACCGGCCTGACCGGCTCGTACTTCGGCAGTGTCTCCTACAACCCGTTCGTCTCCATCCAGAAGAGCCTCGTCTCGCAGCGCGACATCCCAGTCTTCGCCGCCCGGATCAGCGGCGACGTCCGCGCCGCCGACGTCTACTGGCGGCTCCTGTCCCTGGACACCTTCAACGGCACCTGGTGGTACGCCCGCAATCCGGAGGTGGAACGCCTCGAGGACGCTTCCTGGGAGGACGACGCCGCCGCCTTCGAGGGCCCGCGAGAACAGGTCGTGCAGGACATCACGATCCTCCAGCTTCGCAACGACTGGCTGCCCAGCGCCTATTCGGTCGAGTCGGTCGAGGCGCCCGACGAGGAGATCGAACGCGGCATGCGGGTGGCCCCCGACGGCTCGATCCGGTTCGGGTCGGGCAGCTTCCGCGGCATGAGCTACCGAGTGCGCTCGGCGGTGCCGCAGCCGGACATCGATGTGCTCGCAACCAACGAGGACGGCACCCCCACCAGGGTGTTCGCAGAGGCGGCGGTTCGGGGAGCCGTGCGGGTGCCCACCGACCGCCCCGAGCCGCGCCCGGCGCCTCCCGACCCCGACCGGTTCCTCGATCTCCCCGAGGAGCTGGAGCCGGCGATCACGGAGCTGGCGGAGGGGGTGACCTTCGGTCTCACGTCGAACTACGAACGCGGCCTGGCTCTCGAGGCGTTCCTCCGCAACCCGGCCAACGGATTCGTCTACTCGACGGAGGTGACGCCGGGCGCGAACCCCAACGATCTGGCGACGTGGCTCACCGACCCGACGAGCGAGCAGTTCCGGCTCGGCTATTGCGAGCAGTTCGCCACCGCCATGGGAGTGATGGCGAGGGCCGTCGGGATCCCCAGCCGAGTGGTGCTCGGGTTCACGCCGGGCCGTGCGCAGGCCGACGGAACCATCATCGTGCTCGACACGAACGCCCACGCCTGGGTGGAGCTCTGGCTCCCGTCGCAGGGATGGGTGCGTTTCGACCCGACGCCCCGCGGCGATGGCGTCAATCCCTCCACCGTCGACGCCGTGGCGGCCCGCTTGGGCACCGACCTCCGCCCGCTGCTCGAGGTGCAGAGGCCGGACACGCCCGACCTGGACACGAGCGCGCTGCCGCCGGCGCTGCTCGCCGAAGAGCTCCCCCAGCGCGTCCTCGGCCCGGGTGGGGGCGTCGACGAGGAAGGCGCCGGTGGCGGGCTGCCGGGCTGGCTCCCGGCCCTGCTGGCGGTGCTCGGGGTGCTCGCCGCCTTGTTCGGCGTCGTCCCTGCGATCAAGGCGTGGCGGCGCCGGCGCCGCCTGCGCCGGCTGCGCTCCGGCGATATCTCGGCGGCCTGGGCCGAGATCACCGACCGCCTCGGGGACCTCGGCGAGCCGCCCCGGCCCTCGCAGACTCCGCTCGAGTACGCGGCCGGCACCGACGAGGCGCTGCAGCCGCTGGCGGGCGCGTACTCTCAGTCGATCTACGGAGCCGCCGGCGTGACCGATGCGATGGTCGACGTTGCGGAACGTTCGCTGATCACGGCGGAGAACAACGTCGGCCTGCGCTACTCCCCCACCCAGCGCTTCCTGGCCCGCTACCGGATCAAGAGCCTCCTCCCCGCCTCGATTCGCAGGCTCACCGGCAAGCGGCGCCCCGGGCCCCCGTCCCGGCCGTAGGCGCCGGCGGACCGGTCGGGTCGTTCCTCAGCCCGACGAGGCCTCCGCTTCGGTGAGGACGTCGTCTTCGCCGCGCCGCAACATCTCGAGGAACCGCTCGCGGTCGAGCTCGAAGCGAGTGACGTCGTCTTCCACCGACCGGGTGATCTCGTCGATCGCCACGAAGAAGGCCAGCTGGCCCTCTCGCAGGGCGTCGAGGAGCTGCTCGTCGTCGGAGGCGACGCGGAAGATCGACTGGCCGTCGGTGACGAGCTGGACCTCGGCCAGGTGGCGGTCCATGTCGGCGGTGCGCCGCAGGTAGTGCCAGGCCCTGCGCACGCGTTGCACCGACATGCCGTTGTCGAGGAGTGACTTCACGACCCGGAGCGCCACCAGGTCGCGGAACGCGTAGAGGCGCCTCCGACCCGGGCGGCCGTCCGTACCCTGCACAGTGGGCTGCACCAGCCCGACTCGATCCCAGTACCTGAGTTGATGTGGTGTGCAACCGGTGAGGCGCGAGGCCTGCTGCGCAGTGAACGCTTCCAAGTCGTGCTCCATCTTCCGTGACCCCGAGCACCCCCCCGCAGATTCTCGAGGCTCCCACTCCGTCGCCTGCGGTCGGCGATACTCTAGCTACTCCGGCGCCACCGCTGCCGGGCCCGATCGAGCCACCCGTCGAGCCCCAACTGACCGGCTCCACCGCCGCGGCGCAGGGCCGTCACGATCCACGCCACCGAGCCCACCATGAGGATGAAGCCGCCGAACGCGATGTAGATGTTGCGAGTGAAGAAGACCAGCATGAGCACGAGCCCGGCGGCCGCGCCGAGGATTGCCCAGCGGATGCGGCGGCCGGCGATCCGGTCGAGCGAGGTGTCCCGGACCGCCTGCGCGAAACCCGGGTCCTCCTGGTAGAACTGCGCCTCGATCTCCTCGAGGATGCGCTGCTCTCGCTCGTCCAGCGGCATCGACGTCTCCTACCCGCTCACACCGTGGCTCGGTCAGTATACAGCCATCCGGATTCGGCGCTCTGGCCGTGCCGGACCCGATCCCGGCCGGTCAATCCCGGTCCCGGCGGGGACGGCCCACGAGCCGCGCCGGCCCGATCGCATCGTCGCCGAAGCGATCGCGGACGCGGTCGGCGGCCGCGGTGAGGGCGTCGCGCTCCCCGCGATCGAGCGCGAGCTGCCGGGGCGCCGCCGACCTGGAGAGCGCCGACCCGCCAACACCGAGCAGACGCACGGGGCGCCCGCCCGACAACCGGGCGAGCAGCGTTCGGGCGGCTCGCGCCAGAGCCGCCGTGTCGTCGACGGGGGCGTCCACGGTGAGGCTGCGAGTGACCGTGGTGAAGTCGGCATACCGCACCTTGAGCTGAATCGTGCGGGCCGCCAGCCCGGCGTCACGGAGACGGCGGGCGAGCCGCTCGCAGTGGGCGAACAGCTCGCGGTCGATGCGGTCGGGGTCTTCCAGGTCGCGGTCGTACGTCACCTCCACCGATATCGACTTCGCCTCCGACTCCGGCACGACGGGGCGGGGATCGCGGCCCCAGGCCAGGTCGTGGAGATGGCGGCCGTGCGCGTCGCCCAGCCGTCGTGCCAGCGCCTCCACCGGCAGCTGGGCCAGATCGCCCACCGTCGCTACGCCGAAGGCGTCGAGCGCCCGATGCGTCGCCTCGCCCACCCCCCACAGCGCCCGCAGCGGGAGCGGGTGGAGGAACTCCAGCTCCCGCCCTGCCGGGACCCTCAGGAGCCCGTCGGGCTTGGCCGCTTCGCTGGCGAGCTTGGCGATGAACTTCGTCGTGGCCACGCCCACCGAGGCCGGCAGGCCGGGATCCTCCCGCAGCCGGCGACGAATCTCGACGCCGACCGTCTCGCCGTCCGGGTAGTGGCGGCGGAGGCCGCGCGCGTCGAGGAACGCCTCGTCGATCGACAGCGCTTCGACGACAGGCGTGAACTCCTCGAACGCCGCGAACACCCGCCGCGAGACTTCCCGGTAGCGGCGGAAGTCGGGCTTCACGTAGTGCGCGTCGGGACACAGTCGACGTGCCCGACTGATCGGCATCGCCGACCGGACGCCGAACCGCCGCGCCTCGTAGCTGGCGGCGGCGACCACGCCCCGGTTGCCGAGACCGCCGACGATCACGGGAACGCCGTGCAGCTCGGGCCTCGTCAGCCGCTCGACCTCCACGTAGAAGGCATCCATGTCGACGTGGAGGATCGGCTCGGCGAAGCGCTGCTCCATGGCGGGACGGTACCGCACCGGCGGGGCCGCCGGTCGCTCCTACACTCGCCGTCGTGTCCGGCCCCGTCCATCTCGTACGCCACGGCGACGTGCACAACCCCGACCATCTGGTTTACGCCGGGTCCCTGGCCGGGATGGGCCTGTCGCGGCGGGGGCACCGTGAGGCGGAGGCGGCGGCGGCGTACCTCGCGGCCCGGCCCGTGGTCGCCGTGGTCACCTCGCCCCTCGTCCGCGCCCGCCAGACGGCGGCGCCGATCGCGGCTCTGCTCGGGCTCGAGCCCGACCAGGACGAGCGGCTCACGGAGTGGGCCCTCACCGGCCGTTGGGCGGGCCTCGCCTGGGAGGCGATCCCGTGCGAGCATCCGGGGGAGCTGGAGGCATACCTCGCTCACCCCGACGATTTGCCCTTCTCCCCGGAGTCGCTCGCGGACCTCGCCGCCCGCGTCGCCGGCGCGGTTGCCGACCACCGCGGCCGCCACCCCGAGGGTGAGGTGGTGTTCGTCTCCCACCAGGACCCCATCCAGGCTGCCCGTCTCCTCCTGACCGGCCGCCCGCTGGAGCGCCTCCATCAGGCCAAGCCCGGTCATGCGTCGGTGACGACCCTGAAGCCGGGCGCTCCGTGGACGGAGGCCGCGTACTGGGATCCGTCAGGCGACCCTGCAGACGACTTGCCTTAGACTGACCCACCCGCAGATCGAGGAGGTCGGCGAGCTCGTGCACCGGATCTTGGCTCTGGCCATCATCGCGGCCCTGGTGGGTGGCGCCTGTGCCAGCGGCCCGGCGCCCGAAGTGCTCGCCGCGGGACGCACGCCTTCGACGACCACCACGACGCTGCCACCGCCCGAGGGTGTGTTCGTCGTGCGGATCTCCAACGCGTCGTTCCGGCCCTCCAACCTCACCCTCGACCTCGACGAGTTCTGGATCGTCGAGTGGCGCAACGAGGACGATCGCGAGTACGAGATCATCTCCCGATCACGCGGCACCGACGGCAACCGGCTGTTCGAGAGCCCGGTGATCGGTCCCGGCGAGTCGTGGGAGTTCGACTTCCGCACGCTCGACGTGGCCGTGCATCGCTACTTCATGACGCTGGGAGCGCAGTCGATCCCGGGCCTCGTGGACACCCGGCCCGAGCAGTAGATCGGCCCGACCAGTCCCCCCGCTCAGCGGGCCAGGCCCTCGAGGAACGCACGGTCGGTCTCGAACGCCAGCGGCGGCAGGTCGTCGGTCGCGAAGAAGCGGGCGTCCACCGCGTCGTCGCCCGCCCGCAGGTGCCCGCCGATCACCTCGCCTGCGAACCACACCCCCACCGTGAGCTTGGCCGGGTCGTGGAAGTTCGACGCGACGTACAGCACCGGGCCGATCTCGGCGACGAGGCCGGTCTCTTCGCGCAGCTCCCGGGCGGCCGCCTCCCGCACCTCCTCGCCGTAGTCCACGAAGCCGGCCGGCACCGACCAGTAGCCGGTGCGGCTGACGCTCGGTCCCCGCTGCACGAGCAGCACCCGGCCTTCGTCGTCGCGCACGACGACTGCGGCGCCCACCGCGGGGTTGCGGAAGTGCACGAACCCGCATGCCGGGCAGCGCCGTCGCCGCTTGGTCCCGACCTCGGCGTCTTCGAGACCCGCGGCGCAGTGGGGGCAATAGGTGAACTCGCCGGGCCAGGCCATCCCCGGCACCATAATGACCACATGCTCCGCCTTCCCCACTCCTCGGCTGCGGCGGGCATCGCCGTCACCGTCGGGTGGGCGGCCCGCCTCGCCCTCGCCGACGGCTGGCTGGCACCCGGCGCTGCGGCCCTGCTCGCGGCCGACGTGCTGCTCCTCGCCGTCGTGGCGATCGCCGGATACCTGCTCGCCAGGTCCCGCTGGGCCCACCGCTTGCTGCTCGGTGTGCTGGCATTCGAGGTGGCGATGTCGGCGACGCTCGCCTGGGATGCCGCCGGGGTGATCTTGACCGGCGCCGGGATCGCGACGGGGGCCGCGCTCGTGACGCCGCCGTCCCGGCGCTGGGTGAGGGAGCCGCCCCGCAGCGGACCGCCACCCCGCGTGGTGCTGCTGCTGACCGGACTGCTCGCCGCGCCGGTGCTGGTGGCACTCGCCTCCCCGGACGGGCCGGGCGTCTGGCACTGGGCGATGGTCGTCGTCGTGCTGGCGTCGACGTGGGCCTACGCCCGGGCGTTCCTGGCCGGCCTCTGGTCGTTGCGCCTCCTCCTCCCGGCGGTGGGCGCCGCCGCCGCCCTCACCACGGCGTGGCAGGGTGGGGCTGCGCTGGCGGCGGCGACGGCCGCCCTGACGGCGATGGCGTGGCGGCGCGAAGCTCGCCTGGCGGCCTCGCCCCTGGCGCCGCCGCGGGTCGTCACCTACCGCATCCCACCGGAGCTGGCGCCGGCCGAGATCCTCGAAGCGGCCGGCCTCGACGAGGCGGGGCGGCCCCGGCCGCGGTGAGACGCTTGCCCAACCCCTGGTTCCTGGTGCCGTCGCTGCTCGCCGGCGTGGCCGGCGCGGTGTTGGGGAGAGAGGTGGCGCGGGTCACCTGCACGTTCGGGTCGACGGCGACCGGCTGTCCCGGCTTCGAGGTGGCCGGCGCGATCATCGGCGGCATCACCGCGTTCCTCGGAGTGGCGGTCGTCGTGAACCTGGCGCTGCGCTCCATCGCCGAGTGGCGGGAGTCGTCGGCCGCACAGGCCGAGCGCCGCTCGGAATAGCGGCAGGATTCCTACGCCGCCGCACCGCGGCCCGGGTCACTCGAAGCGGCTGAACACCAAGGCGACGTTGTGGCCGCCGAACCCGAACGAGTTGGTCATCGCGGTGCGAACCTCGACCTCTCGCTTCTTCTCGGGGACGTAGTCCAGGTCGCACTCGGGATCGGGGTCCTCGAGGTTGATCGTGGGCGGGATCACGCCGTCGCGTATCGCCAGCACGCACGCGATCGACTCCAGGGCGCCGGCTCCGCCGAGCAGGTGGCCGGTCATCGACTTCGTCGACGAGATCGGCACCCGGTACGCCTCGTCGCCGAACACGTGCTTGATGGCGGCGGTCTCGGTGGCGTCGTTCGCCGGAGTCGAGGTGCCGTGGGCGTTGATGTAGTCGACGTCGCCCGGGGTGCGCCCGGCGTTCTCGATGGCGCGCTCCATGGAACGAGCAGCGCCCATGCCGCCGGGGCGCGGCAAGGTGATGTGGTAGCCGTCGGCGGACATGCCGTAGCCGATCAGCTCGGCGTAGACGTCGGCGCCGCGCGCCTGGGCGTGTTCGAGGTCCTCGAGGATCAACGCCGCCGCTCCCTCGGACATCACGAACCCGTCGCGGGCGCTGTCGAAGGGCCGCGACGCCCGCTCCGGCTCCTCGTTGCGGGTGGAGAGGGCGCGGGTCTTGGCGAACGCCGCCACCGGGAACTCGGAGATCGCGGCCTCCGTGCCGCCCGCCAGCATCACGTCGGCATCGCCGCGGCGGATGATCTCGGCGGCGTCGCCGATGGCATTTGCCGACGCCGCACACGCGGTGACCACGGTCGAGTTGGGCCCTTGGAGGCCGAAAGCGATCGACACCACTCCACCGGCGCCGTTGGCGATGATCTGGGTGACGACGAGGGGGCTGACCCGGTCGGGACCGCGGTCCCGCATGAGGTCGACGCCGTCCTGGATCGAGATGATCCCGCCGATCCCGGTTCCCACCACCACGCCCGCCCGATACGCGCCCTCGGGGTAGTTGCCTTCTTCGTCGGCCACGTAACCCAGCCCGGCATCAGCCAGGGCCTGGTCGGAAGCCACCCAGAAGAGCTGGGCGAAGCGGTCGAGGCGACGCGCCTCGCGGGGTGGTATGTATTGCTCCGGGTCGAAGTCCTTGACCTCGCCTGCGATCTGCACCGGCAGATGCGAGGCATCGAAACGCTCGATCATGCTGATGCCCGACGTGCCCTCGAGCATGGCGCGCCACGTGGACTCTACGTCGGCGCCGACCGGGTTGATCGTGCCAAGGCCGGTCACGACGACACGCCGGCCCGCCACGTCAGTTGCCGATCTTGGAGTGGACCAGATCGACGGCCTGGCCGACGGTGGCGATGTTCTCCGCCTCCTCGTCGGGGATCTCGACGCCGAAGTTGTCCTCGAGCGCCATCAGCAGCTCGACCACGCCGAGTGAGTCCACCTCGAGGTCCTCTTCGAAGGTAGCGTCGAGCGTGATCTTCTCCCTGTCGATCTTGAGGTCGTCGACGAGGACGCTCGTCAGCTTCTCCTGGATCTCGGACTTGTCCATTGATGTCTCTCCTGTAGCCGTCGTGGTCACCGTTCCTGCGCGGCCGCCCACCGGGGGCGCCTCACAGAGGCAGGCCGCCGTCCACCCTGATCACCTGCCCGGTGATATAGGAGGCTTCGTCGGAGCAAAGATAGCCGACCAGCGACGCCACCTCCTGCGCCTCGCCGAACCTGCCCATGGCGCTCGAGTCCTGCGCCGCCTGGAGGATCCCGTCGCCCAGCCCACCGGTCAGATCGGTGAGCACGAAGCCGGGGGCGACCACGTTGACGGTGATCGCCCGGCTGGCGACCTCCTTGGCCAGCGACTTCGAAAACCCGATCATCCCGGCCTTCGAAGCGGCGTAGTTCGCCTGCCCCGGGTTGCCCGTGAGGCCCGCCACGGACGACACCGAGACGATCCGCCCCCAGCGGTTGCGCAGCATGCCGCGCAGCGCCGCCCGCGAGCACAGAAACACCGAACGAAGGTTGACGCGCATGACCTCGTCCCACACGTCTGCCTTCATCCGCAGCAGCAGCTCGTCGCGGGTGATGCCGGCGTTGTTGACGAGCACCTCCACGGGCCCCAGCTCCGCTGCGACCCGGTCGAACATCCCCGCCACCGCATCCTCGTCGCCGACGTCGGCGCCGACGGACATCGCCTCACCGCCGGCGGCCGCGATCGCCGCCACCACCTCATCGGCGGCGTCGGCCCTGCTGGCGTAGTTGACCGCCACCCGGTGCCCCTGTGCGCCGAGCAGCTCGGAGATGGCACGCCCGATGCCGCGCGATCCGCCGGTGACGAGCGCCACCCGGCCCATCAGTCGCGAGCCGCCAGGCCGTACGCGTCGATGTTCGGCTTCATCAAGTCCAGCGCATTGCCGCCGAAGGGCGGCAGCGCGGCGTCGCTCTCCCGCAGCGCCTCGGTGCGGGGGCCCCACTTCAGGACGGCGGCGGCCCACGTGAGCCCCCCGCCGAATGCCGCGAACACGATGTGGGCGCCGGGCGTCACGCGGCCCTCCTCGATCGCTTCGGTCAGAGCGATCGGGATCGTCGCCGCCGAGGTGTTGCCGTAGGAGGCGATGTTGACGACCACCTGCTCCGGCGGCAGCTTGAGACGGCGCGCCGTGGCGTCGATGATGCGGACGTTGGCCTGATGCGGGATCAGCAAGTCGACGTCCTCGAGCTCCAGCCCCGCGTCGGCCACGACCCGCACGGAGGCGTCGCCCATGGTGGTGACGGCCCGGCGGAAGACCTCGGGCCCGTCCATGTGCAGGTGCGGCAGGTCGAGGCCGCCGACATCGCCCTCGGTACCCATGCCGTCGAGGCAGAGAATCCCGGCGAGCGAGCCGTCGGCGCCCAGCTCATAGGAGAGGACGCCGGCCGGCTCCGCCGACGGCTCGAGGACGACGGCCCCGGCGCCGTCACCGAACAGCACGGCGGTGTTGCGGTTGGTGAAGTCCAGCCAGTAGTGCAGCTTCTCGGAGCCGACGACGACCGCGGTGCGGATTCCGCCGTCCCGCACCATGCGGTCGGCGGTCGCGAGCGCGTAGATGAAGCCCGAGCACGCCGCGTTGAGGTCGAAGGCGCCGACGGGGCGGGCTCCGAGCTTTTCCTGAACCATCACGGCCAGCGCCGGGATCAACCGGTCCGGGGTGCAGGTCGCGGCGATGATCAAGTCCACGTCATCTGTGGTCTTGCCGGCGGCGGCCAGCGCCCGCTGCACGGCGACGGTGGCCATGTCGGAGTTCTCGACGTGGCTGATGCGCCGCTCCTTGATCCCGGTGCGGGTGGTGATCCACTCGTCGGACGTGTCCATGACGGACTCGAGGTCGGCGTTCGACAGGACCGCAGGCGGCACGCACTTCCCCCAGCCGGTCACCTGCGCATACTTCATCCCATCGCCTCCCATCGGGTTGGGCATTCTACGCCGCGAAGAGCTCCGAAACCGCGGGAGACACCGCCGCCGGGCCGTCGACGACCACCACCTTGGCCTCGGGAACGGTGCGGCGCGCCATGCCGGCGGTGACGTTGCCAGGGCCGACGTGCGCGAACGCAGCAACGCCCCACTCGTGCGCCGCCGCCAGCCCGGCGCGGAAACGCACCGGTGCCGTGAGCTGGCGAGCCAGCTCTGCGGAAGGGTCGTCGGGCAGCGGCAGGGCCGCGGCGTTGCCCCAGACGGGGAACCGCGGCGGCGCGAACTTCACCGCGGCGAGGGCGGCCGTCAGCTCGTCGGCAGCGCTCTGCATGTACGGGCTGTGGAACGCCCCGGCCACCGGGAGCCGCACCGCCCGCCGCACTCCGAGGTCCCGGGCATTTCCCACCACCCAATCGATGTCGTCGTCGCTGCCGGCGAGCACGACCTGCGAAGGGTCGTTCACGTTGGCCACCCACAGCCGGCCGCCCTCGGAGCGACGCGCCGCTGCGATCTCCTCGGCCCGGTCCTCGCCGGCGCCGAGCAGCGCAGCCATCCCGGCCGGCTCGGTGGCGGCGGCCTTGGCCATCGCAGCGCCGCGGGCGGCCACCAGCCGCAGCCCGGTGTAGTAGTCGAAGGCGCCCGCCGCCGCCAGGGCCGTGTACTCCCCGAGAGAGTGGCCGGCAGCGGCCGCCGGGGGCTCGGGAGCTGCGTCTGCGAACGCCTCCCACAGCGCGTACGCCAGGGCGTAGAGCGCCGGCTGGGCGCGGTCGGTGCGGGTCAGCTCCTCCTCCGGGCCCTCCAGGCAGACCGACCGCAGCGACCACCCGAGGACCTCGTCGGCAGCGCCGCCCAGGAGGTCGGGGCGGGCGTCGAACAGGTCGGCGCCCATGCCGACGTGCTGACTGCCCTGCCCGGGGAAGAGGACGGCGTATCGCATGGGACGACCGAGCCTACCCGCGCCGGCGCCGCCTCATCCACCGAGCCGCACGGCCAGCGCCATCCCCTCGAGAGTCGGTGCCATTGCCGGCTCCCACGCCGGATCCGATGCCAGCTCGGCGAGGAACTCGGCCACCGCTGCGGCGCCGCTCCCGGGCTCCGGGGCCACGATGTGGCCCTGCATGAACGCGTTGTCGGCCGCCAACAGTCCGCCCGGACGCAGCGCCCGGCGCGCCCAGCGCAGGTAGTCCGGGTACGACTCCTTGTCGGCGTCGACGAAGACCATGTCGACCGGCGTCGGAAGGTCCCCGAGCACGTCCCCGGCCCGCCCCGCGACCACCCGGACCTGCTCGGCAAGGCCCGCTGCGGCGACGTTCCGACGGGCGATCTCAGCATGGCGAGGGTCCGACTCGATCGTGTACAGCCGGCCGCCCGGCGGAAGCGCCCGTCCCATCCAGATCGCCGAATACCCGAACAGCGACCCGATCTCGACCACCGCGGCAGGGGCGACGAGGCGGACGAGCAGCGCCAGCAGCGCGCCGTCCTCAGGGGCCACCTCGATCAGCGGCAGCCCGGCGTCGGCCGCCCGCCGCCGGGCGGCGACGAGCACGTCGTCTTCGGACGCGAAGAGGCCGCGCACGGCCTCCACGACCGGCCCCCGGTAGAAGTTCTCCTGCTTCACCGCGCCTCCAGCCGCCCGGCGACGGCCAGCACCCGATCCGCATCGGTGTCGTCGACGTCGTAGTGCGTCACGAACCGCAGCATGCCCGGCCGGATGAACCCGACCCGCACCCCCGCTGCGGCGAGCGCCTCCTGGAACTCCGCCGCGGTCACCGGCAGCCCCTCCTCCGCCACCACCACCATGTTCGTCTCGACCGCGTCCGGGTCGACGCAACCCGGGTGGCGAGCGGCCAGCCCCTCGGCGAGCCGACGGGCGAGAGCGTGGTCGTCGGCGAGGCGCTCCCGATCGGCCAGCCCCACGCGAGCCGCCGCCGCGATCACCCCGACCTGACGCATTCCTCCGCCCAGGCGTTTACGGAGCAGCCGCCCGGCGGCGATGAGCTCCGCCGGCCCGCACAACACCGAGCCGATGGGCGCCCCCAGACCTTTCGAGAAGCAGAACATCACCGTGTCCGCCGCTGCCGCGTAGTGCTCGGCGGCGACGCGCGATGCGGCCACGGCGTTCCAGAGCCGGGCGCCGTCGAGGTGGATCGCCAGCCCTGCTGCTCGGGCGGCGGCGCTCGTCTTGTCCATCGCGGACGCCGGCACCACCGACCCCCCGGACACATTGTGCGTGTTCTCCCACGCCAGCATGGTGAGCGGTGGCAGGTGGTAGCCGCCGGCGACGACCGCAGCCTCGACGTCGGCAGCCTCGATCAGCCCGCCGGGCGTGGCCACGATGCGAAACCCGACCCCGCTGATCGCGCTCCCCGCTCCCAGCTCGTAGTTGCGCACGTGGGCCCATTCGACGCAGAGGATCTCGTCGCCGGGCCGCGTCAGGAGCTGGATGGCCACCTGGTTGCCCATCGAGCCGGTGGGAACGAACAAGCCGGCTTCCTTGCCGACGGCGGCGGCGCTCTCCTCTTCGAGGGCATTGACCGTCGGGTCCTCCCCGTACACGTCGTCCCCGAGCGGTGCCGTGGCCATCTCTCGGAGCATGGCCGGGGTAGGCCGGGTCACGGTGTCGGAACGGAAGTCGGCGATGCCGTCGGGGAAGGCCATGGGGGCTCTCGGCTGGGGCCGCCGAGTCTAGGAGCCGGTAGCGCGGGACCCCATCCCGGGTCGCCAAAGGTTGCAGTTGGGCACGCAGCAAGGCCAGAATGACGGCCGTGCGGCCCTGCGACTCGCCGGTCGCTGCCCACGCCGCTCTTCGTCCCCGAATCCGAGAGCTGACCCACCATGAGAGTTGACCCCAACT
>CAYGCW010000029.1:0-1351 GCA_964348465.1 uncultured Acidimicrobiia bacterium
GCTCGACGTGTCCTGGGCCTTGATCCGCAGGTTGTTCTCCTTCAGGCGGAGCGTGTCGAACCCGAAGCTCTCGCCGTTGACACAGTCCAGGCCGATGCAGGCGCTGCCGTCGACGATCAGGTCGTCGAGGATCACCTGGTCGCGTGGGGCGGGACCGTCGCCGTCCCAGTCCCCGCTGTCCACGGTCGCCCCCGACTCGGCGGGGGCAGGGGTTCCCGTGGGCTTGGCGCCCTCCGGCCGCCCGGCCTGGCCGCCTGCGGTGAGCGGGATCGCCACCAACGCGGACGCCACGACCAGGGCGAGCGATACCGTCTGCAGTTTGCGAAGTGACATCGGCCCCCTCCTCGATAGGTTCGTCGGCCTGGCGGCCAGCCTACCCACAGTGTTCGCTGCGTGCAGCCGACCTCCGGATGAGGCGGCCGCCCCGAGTTCGTCCCACCGGCGCCAACAGGGATAGACTCCCGGCTCGGCGCCGGTGGGCGCCGATTCTGAGCCATCCCTTCCGGAGGAAATACCGTGCCCGGCAGCCTCATATCGCCCCATGGCGGCCAACTCGTCGACCTGATGGTCGACGCCGAACGCGCCTCCTCGCTCAAGTCCGACTCCATCGGCTGGCCGTCGTGGGACCTCACCGAGCGCCAGATGTGCGACCTCGAGCTGCTGGTCAACGGCGGCTTCTCTCCTCTCACCGGCTTCATGAGCCGGCCCGACTACGAGCGCGTGTGCGAGGAGATGCGCCTCGAGGACGGGACCCTGTGGCCGATGCCGGTGACGCTCGACGTCTCCGCCGAGTTCGCGTCGGGTCTCTCGGAGGGCGATCGGGTGGCTCTGCGCGACCAGGAGGGAGTGATGCTCGCGGTGCTCACCGTCGCGGACGTGTGGCAGCCCCACAAGGAGCGCGAGGCCGAGCTCGTCTTCGGAACCGCGTCCCCGGAGCATCCGGCGGTGGCGTACCTCCAGGACACGGCCGGCGCCTGGTACGTCGGCGGCCGCGTCGAGGGGATCCAGATGCCGGTCCACTACGACTTCCGGCGGCTGCGCCTCAGCCCTGCCGAGACCCGCCGCGAGTTCGCGCGTCTCGGCTGGCGCAAGATCGTCGCGTTCCAGACCCGCAACCCCATGCACCGCGCCCACGTTGAGCTGACCCTGCGCGCCGCCCGCGAGACGGAGGCGAACCTGCTGATCCATCCCGTGGTCGGCATGACCAAGCCGGGCGACGTCGATCACTACACCAGGGTGCGTGCCTACCAGGCGGTGCTCGACCGCTACCCCCGTTCTACGGCGGCGCTGGCGCTCCTGCCGCTGGCGATGCGCATGGGCGGGCCGCGCGAGGCGGTCTGGCACGCCATCA
>CAYGCW010000029.1:1361-15079 GCA_964348465.1 uncultured Acidimicrobiia bacterium
ACCACGGCTGTACCCATCTGATCGTCGGGCGCGATCATGCCGGTCCCGGCAGCGATTCGTCCGGGGAGCCCTTCTACGGCGCGTACGACGCCCAGGAGCTGGTCCGCAAGTTCGAGAGTGAGCTGGGCGTGACGATGGTGCCGTTCAAGATGATGGTGTACGTGGAGGACCGGGACGCCTACCACCCCGTGGACGAGGTCCCCGAAGGCTCCCGCACGCTCTCGATTTCCGGCACCGAGCTGCGGGAGCGGCTCGCGGAAGGCCGCGAGATCCCCTCCTGGTTCACCTACCCGGAGGTCGCCAGGGAGTTGCGCCGCACCCATCCTCCCCGGGCCCGCCAGGGCGTGACCGTCTTCTTCACGGGCCTCTCCGGCTCCGGCAAGTCCACGATCGCCAACGCCTTGCTCGTCAAGCTGCTCGAGATGGGCGGCCGGCCCGTCACGCTCCTCGACGGCGACATCGTTCGCAAGAACCTCTCGTCCGAGCTCGGCTTCTCCAAGGAGCACCGCGACCTCAACATCACCCGGATCGGCTTCGTGGCATCGGAGATCACGAAGAACGGCGGGATCGCCATCTGCGCTCCGATAGCCCCGTACGACTCCACGCGACGCCGGGTGAGGCAGATGGTCGAGGAAGGCGGCGGGTTCATGCTCGTGCACGTGGCGACTCCTCTCGAGGTGTGCGAGGAGCGTGACCGCAAGGGCCTCTACGCCAAGGCACGGGCCGGGATCATCAAGGAGTTCACCGGGATCAGCGACCCCTACGAGGAGCCGGCCGACGCCGATGTCGTGATCGACACGTCGGACACCAGCCCGGAGGAGGCGGCCAACGAGATCATCCTGCACCTCGAGCACATGGGCTACGTCGGGCCGCGTCGCAACGGCAACGGCGGCTGACCGGGGCACCCTGCCCGCTCGGGGCACCGGGCGATGAGCTGGGAGGCCTGGTACACGCTGGCGGTCACCGCCGTCGTGGTGGCGGTGCTGGTCCGCGACCTCCTGGCCCCGTCCGCGGCGTTCATCGGCGCGATGGTCGCCGTGCTCGTCCCCGGGATCGTGACCACCGAGCAGGCCTTCTCGGGATTCAGCAACCCGGCCCCGATCACGATCGCAGCGATGTACGTGCTGGCGCGGGCCGTGGAGATGACCGGTGCCCTGCAGCCGATCGTCTCGGCGACACTGGGAGATGAGGGCGGCGCCAGGTCGGCGCTGGCCCGGCTGATGGTGCCCGCCGCGGGGGCGTCGGCGTTCATCAACAACACGCCGATCGTTGCCATGCTGGTGCCGCAGGTGGAGCGCTGGGCCGAAGGCAGGGGATGGTCGCCGTCGACCTTCCTGATGCCGTTGTCCTTCGCGGCCATCCTGGGCGGGTTGGTGACGGTGATCGGCACCGCGTCGAACCTGGTCGTCTCCGGCCTCTTCGAGGCTGCGGGAATGGAGCCGATGGGCTTCTTCGAGATCACCAAGGTGGGGCTCCCCGTGGCGGCGGCCGGCATGTTGCTGGTGGTGGCGCTGGCGCCCGCGGTGCTCCCGCCCAGGCGCTCGGTGCGCCAAGACGTCGGCGGCGACATCCGTGAGTTCGCGGTCGACATGGTCGTGATCCCGGACGGCCCGCTCGACGGGGTCACGGTCGAGGAGGGCAGCCTCCGCCACCTCTCCGGCGTCTTCCTCGTCGAGTTGGAGCGGTCCGGCGAGCTGATCGCGCCGGTGTCACCGCGCACCCGGCTCCATGGCGGCGACCGCTTGCGCTTCTACGGGCGGCCGGGGCAGATCGTCGACCTCCAGGCGATGCGCGGCTTGGTCTCGGCCGAGCGTGACCACGTGATGGAGTTGGACACGGCGCGCAGCGCCTACTTCGAGGCCGTCGTCGGCGCAGCATCGCCGCTCGCCGGCCGCACCCTGCGCGAGGCGGGTTTCCGGGAGCGCTATCAGGCCGCGGTGGTCGCCATCCATCGGGCGGGCCACCGGGTGGACAGCAAGCTGGGCAGCGTGCGCCTGCGGGTGGGCGACACGCTTCTGATCCTGGCCGATCCCGGGTTCCGGGCGCGCTGGCACGACCACAACCACTTCCTGCTCATTGCGCCCCTGGCAGGCTCGCCGGCGCCGGTGACGCGCGGAGCGTCCCGGGTGGGCTTGGTGCTGGCCGGCGTGGTGGCGCTGGCCGTGTCCGGCGCCACGCCTCTGGTTTCGGCGGTGCTCTTGGGCGCCGTGGCGATGGTGCTCGCCGGGGTGCTCACGCCCCAGGAGGCGCGCCACGCCGTGAACTTCGACGTGATCCTGATGATCGCCGCCGCCATCGGCTTTGCCTCTGCGCTCCAGGAGTCCGGCCTCGCCGGCACGATCGCCGAGGGGGTGGTCGACGTGTTCGGCACGCTCGGCGATCTCGGGGTGCTGCTCGGCGTGGTGCTGGTGACGATCGCGCTCACGGAGCTGGTCGCCAACAGCGCCTCGGCGCTGCTGGTCTTCCCGGTCGCCGTGTCGAGCGCCGCGGCGCTCGGCCTCAACCCTCGAGCCTTCGGCATGGCCGTGGCGGTCGCGGCCGCGTCCTCGTTTCTGACGCCGATCGGCTACCAGACGAACATCATGGTCTACGGTCCCGGTGGCTACCGCTTCGCGGACTACGCCCGGCTCGGCCTCCCGGTGTCGCTCGCCACGATTGGGATAGTGGTCGCTCTCGTGCCAGTCTTCTGGCCGCTGTGACCGGCTCCCGTACGTCAGACCTGAAGAGGATCGAGGCCGCCCTCGATCTGGCCGTCGCCGCCCTCGCGCCGTTCACGCCGGGGCAGATCGCTGCGTCCCTCAAGAGTGGCGGCGATCCGGTGACCGCCGCCGACCGCGCCGTCAACGAGGCGCTCGAGGGCTTCCTGCCCGTGGCCGGCGAGGGCTGGTTGTCGGAGGAGACTGCAGATGACGCCCGCCGCCTGGCCGCGCGGCGGGTCTGGGTCGTCGATCCCGTCGACGGCACCAGGGAGTTCGTGGAGGGGCTGCCGGAGTGGTGCATCTCGGTGGGCCTGGTCGAGGACGGACGCCCGGTTGCGGGCGGCATCCGCAACCCGGCCACCGGTGACACCATGCTCGGCGCTGCCGGGCTGGGCGTCACCCACAACGGACGTCCGGCGGCTGTATCCGCCACGGAGTCGCTCGCCGGCGTCACCGTCCTCGCCAGCCGGAGCGAGGTCCGTCGGGGCGAGTGGGAGCGGTTCGCATCGGCGCCGTTCACGGTGCAGCCGATGGGCTCGGTCGCCTACAAGATGGCGCGGGTGGCGGCCGGTCTGGAACCGGCCACGTGGACGCTGGTCCCCAAGCACGAGTGGGACGTGGCGGCCGGCGCGGCGCTGGTCCTCGCCGCCGGCGGGGTGGTGCGCTGTCTCGACGGCACCGAGCCCGACTTCAACCGGCCCGCGCCCAAGCTGGACGGCCTGATCGCCTGCGGCGCCGCGATCGCGCCCGAGGTGCTGGGGCTGCTCGACGTCCCCGCCAGGGATTGAGGCGCGGGCGTAGGCTGGCGGCGTGGCGGCCGACCTCGTCGTGCGCAGTGGCCGGGTGGTGCTTCCGGTAGGAGAAAGGCCGGCAGGGATCGTGATCGCCGGGGGCCGGGTCGTGGCCACGGTGGAGCCGGGCGACACGCCGCCCGGAGTACCGGTCGCCGACTACGGCGACGCCGTCGTGATGCCGGGGTTGGTCGACTCCCACGTCCACGTCAACGAGCCGGGCCGCACGGCGTGGGAGGGTTTCGCCACTGCCACCGCAGCCGCGGCGGCCGGGGGCGTCACCACCATCGTCGACATGCCCTTGAACTCGATCCCGCCGACGACGACGGCCGGCGCCCTCGAGGAGAAACGCAGGGTGGCGGCCGGCAAGTGCCGGGTCGACGTGGCGTTCTGGGGAGGTGTGGTCCCGGGCAACCGCGCCGCCATCGGCGCACTGGCGGCGGCCGGCGTCTGCGGCTTCAAGGCGTTCCTCGTGGACTCGGGAGTCCCGGAGTTCCCGCCGATCGGGCTGGCGGAGGCAGCGGCGGCGTTGGATACGCTGGCGCCGATCGGCCTACCGCTGATCGTCCACGCCGAGCTCGCCGGGCCGATGGCCGCCGCGCAGCAGACCTTCGCAGCCCTCGAACCGGCGGCCCGGCGAGACTATGCCGCCTACCTCGCCTCGCGGCCGGAGGAAGGCGAGGTCGCCGCCGTCGTCGCCTTGGCGTCGCTGGCGGCCCGCCGGCGCACTCCGATACACGTCCTTCACCTCGCCGCTGCCGGTGCGCTGGCCGAGTTGCGGCGGGCCCAGGACGCCGGGGTGCCGATCACCGCCGAAACCTGTCCGCACTACCTGGCTTTCGCGGCTGAGGACGTGCCCGCCGGCGCCACGCCGTTCAAATGCGCGCCGCCGATACGCGATGCTGCCAACCGGGAGCGGCTGTGGGCGGGCTTGAGGGCCGGGACGATCTCCATGGTGGTGTCGGACCACTCGCCGGCTCCGCCCGCGGTGAAGGCGCTCGGCTCCGGCGACTTCGGCGAGGCATGGGGAGGCATCTCGTCGCTGCAGCTCCGCTTGCCGGCGGTGTGGACCCATGGCGCCGCTCGGGAAGTGACTCCCGCCGACCTCGGGTCGTGGCTGGCGGCAGGGCCGGCCGCCCTCGTCGGGCTGGGTGGGCGGAAGGGCGCGATCGTTCCCGGCGCCGACGCCGATCTCGTGGTCTGGGATCCCGAGGCCGAGTTCGTGGTGGACCCGGCGACCCTCGCCCACCGGCATCCGGTGACACCGTATGCTGGACAGCGTCTGCGCGGGAGGGTGGAGGTCACCTACCTGCGGGGGCGGCCGGTATACGAGGCGGGGCGGCTGAACGGGGACGCGTTCGGGCGCCTGCTGCGACGAGGCGAGGCATGAGCGAGGCGAGCGACTTCGACGACCACCCCAACCTGGCATCGGCGCGACTCGGCGCGGTGGCGGTCGCCGCCAACGACGAGTTCTTCGCGCCGAAGGAGAGCCTCGTCAGCGATGTGGCGCCGGTGTTTCTCCCCGGCGAGTACACCGACCGCGGGAAGTGGATGGACGGGTGGGAGACCCGGCGGCGCCGTTACCCGGGGCACGACTGGTGCATCGTCCGCCTCGGCGCGCCGGGTGTGGTGAGGGGCGTCGTCGTCGATACGGCCCACTTCACGGGGAACTACCCCGAGTCGGCATCGGTCGAGGGTGCGTCCTTCGGATCCGACGAGGAGGCGGTCGATGCCCCCGACGAGCGGTGGCTGCCGCTCGTTCCCAAGTCTCCGCTCGCCGGCGGCACCGAGAACCGTTTCCCGGCCCAGGAGGGCCGTCTCGTCACCCACGTTCGGCTCAACATCTTTCCCGACGGCGGCGTGGCGAGACTCAGGGTGCACGGCCGCATCGTGCCGCGGTGGGCTGCGGTTGCCGGCGGCGGGCAGCAGCTCGACCTGGCCTCGGTCGAGAATGGTGCTCGGGTCGCCGCGTGCAGCGACGAGTACTTCTGCGAGCCCGGCAACCTGCTCCTTCCCGGAGCGGCGCTGAACATGGGTGATGGCTGGGAGACGCGGCGGCGGCGAGATCCGAGCAACGACTGGGTGGTGGTGCGATTCGGGGTCGCGGGCACGATCGAGCGGGTCGAGGTCGACACGTCGTTCTACAAGGGCAACGCGCCCGGGTGGATCTCGTTGTCCGGCAAGGACGGCGGGAGCGGCTGGCGGGAGCTGCTCCCGCAGTCGGAGGTTCGACCGGACTCCAGCAACGTCTTCGAGATCGGGCCCGCGCCGCCGGTGCGGGAGCTGCGCCTCGACATCTACCCGGACGGGGGCGTGGCCCGTCTGCGCGTCTGGGGCAGGGCCGACCCCCGGTCGCTGGCCGACGCCGGGACGGACCGGCTCAACGTGCTCGACACGCAGGCGGCGCGGCCCGAGCTGGTGAGCTGCTGCGGCTCGAACGCCTGGGTGGAGCGGGTGCTGGCGTCGCGCCCCTACCAGGGCTTCGCGGAGCTGCTGGCCACCTCCGGCCAGATCTGGTGGGAGCTCGATCCCGACGATTGGATGGAGGCATTCCGCGCCCATCCCCGGATCGGGGAGAGGGCGCCGGCCGGAGCGCCCGGGAGGGCCGCGGTGTGGTCGGGTGAGGAACAGGCGGCGGTCCAAGCCGCCGGCGAAGGGGTCGCGCCCGCGCTGGCGCAGGCGAATTCGGAGTACGAGCGGCGGTTCGACCACACCTTCATCGTGTTCGCCACGGGGAAGACGCCGGAGGAGATGCTGCGCCTGCTGGAAGAACGGCTCGCCAACGACCCGGCGGAGGAGCTGGAGGTGGCCGCGGCCGAGCAAGCCAAGATCACCAGGCTGAGATTGCACAAGCTGATGGGGGTCGACCCGGGCCAGCTGGCGCCCCGGTCGGCGCCCCACTGACGCGGAGGGGCCGGATGGCCGGCATCAGCACCCACGTGCTGGACGTCGGGGAGGGACGGCCGGCCGCGGGCGTGCCGGTGACGCTGGAGTACTCGGCGGCGGGCGGCTGGGAGCACCGCGGCGGCGGGTTCACGGACGAGGACGGCCGGATCAAGGCGCTTTCGAAGGACGGCCCGGCCTTGGAAGTCGGGACCTACCGGCTCTCGTTCGATATTGCTGCCTATCACCGCGGCCGCGGCACCACCGGCTTCTACCCGCGGGTCGCCGTCGAGTTCGCCGTGACGGAGCCGGATCAACACCACCACGTACCCCTGCTCCTCAGTCCCTACGGCTACACCACCTACCGCGGGAGCTGAGGCGGATCCCCTCCCGGAGGGGCGGGCATCTCCCCTACGGAGGCTCGATCTCCACTCACCCCCGGCGGCGCGTCTCGAGGATCGTGACGAATGACCGGCTGCGCAGCTCGTCGAGGCTGAGGCCGCTGCGGGCGGCCGCCTCGTTCTCGTCGACGGCGCCGGAGTTGACGGCGCGCAAGAAGTAGTTGAGCAGCCCCTGGCCGGTGGCGGCGTCGTCGAACACCTCCCCGACGAGCGTCGCCTGGGCCGCCTTGCCGACGAGGTTGCGGAGGCGCTCTCCGGCCGCGTCGAGGCTCTCGAGGAAGAACGAGAACACGGCCGCGTAGCGAGTGGGGAGCTGGCCGGGGTGCAGGTCCCATCCCTGGTAGTAGCCGTGCGTGAGCGAGTGTCTGATGTGCTCGACGTGGAGACGCCACGCCGAATGCACGGCAGCCCGGTTCTGGGCGACCTGCTCCGGGGTGAGGCCCTCCCCGTGGGAGGGTGAGTGGATCGGCACCGGCATGATGTTGGTGGCCCCGTCGCTCAGCCAGACGCCGGTGCCGGCGAGCGCCACCTGCGTGACGTGGCGTGCGAAGTCGCAGGCCGGATGCGTCATGTGCTGGTGCGCGGCGGTGATGTTGCAGCTCGCGGTGTAGTCGTAGGTGCCGAAGTGGGCGGCGATGCAGCGGCCGCGGCCCGCGTCCACGATGCGGCGCACGTTCACGGTCCCATCCGGGGAGAGCACCGACTGCGTCACCTCGATCATGACTTCGAACGGCACGCTGCCCTTCTCCAGACCCAGCTCGGCTTCCAGCAGACCCAGCAGGTCGTCCATCACGGCGGCTTGCTCGGCGTCCGTGATCTTGGGGAGCGTCACCACGAAGTTCGGGGGCAGGTAGCCGCCGGTCGCCTCCACCAACGACGTGAGGAACACGTCGAGAGTCCGGAACGAGCGGCGGCGCAGTTCCTCGGTGAAGGGTTTGATGCGGATGCCGATGAATGGCGGCAGCGTCTTCTCGCTGAGTCCGCGGGCCATCTCGGCTGCCACCCGGCGGGCGTGGCCGTCCTCCTCGGCGTCGGGGCGATTGCCATAGCCGTCCTCGAAATCCACCCGGAAGTCCTCAACCGGCTCGCGAGCGAGCTTCTCCCGGACCCGCTCGTACACGACCGGCGCCTCGGCTGCGCCGAGGCCGATGGTGCGGCCGAAGGTGGCGGCATCGGGGGCGTGCTCGTCCATCAACCGCAAAGCCAGATCGCCCAGCTTCGGGGCGGTGTCGGCCGAGAACAGGTGGGCGCCGCCGTAGACGGTGTGGACCGGCTGCCGGGCCTCCCGCTCGCCCCGGAAACGGGCTGTGGTGCCGGCGTTGACGGCGCGCAGGCGCTCCGCCAGCCCAGCGATCTGGTCGTCCCCCAGCGTCGTCATTGCAGCCTCCGTCACTCGCGGGCGGCCGACTCTACGGTGCTACCCGGTCCTGCCCTCAGATCTCGAGCCGGACGCCGACCTCGAAGACCCGCTCGGCCGGCAGCCGGAAGTAGTCGGCCGCGCTGGTGGCGTTGCGGTGCAAGAGGGCGTAGAGCCGCTCCCGCCATGCGGCCATGCCGCCGCGATGGGTGGGAAGGATGGTCTCCTTCCCGAGGAAGTAGGTCGCATCCTGGGCGTCGAACCCGAAGCCGCGACGGACGGTGGCGGCCAGCGCCCCCGGCACGTCTGGCTCCTCCATGAACCCGTACCTGAGAACGATCTGATGGAAGCCCTCGCCCAGGTCGTGCACCGCGGCGCGCGCCGCCGGCGCCACCCGCGGCTCGTCGGTCGTCTGCACCGCCACGACCATGACCGTCTCGTGGATGACCTCGTGATGGCGGAGGTTGGCGAGCAAGGCAGGCGGCGTCACCCCGGGCTCGGCGAACAGGTAGACGGCGGTGCCCGGCACCCGGCGCTGCGGGTGCCGGTCGATCGAGTGGATGAACCGCTCGATGGGGAGCTCACGGCGCAGCAGCCGGGCCCGGACGAGTTCCCGGCCGTGGCTCCACGTGGTCATCACGGTGAACATCGCCAACCCGACCGCCAGCGGGAACCAGCCGCCGGCCGGGACCTTGAGGATGTTGGCGCCGAAGAACGCCAGGTCGACCACGAGGAAGAGCGCCGTCAGGGTCAGAGCCGGTGCCACGCCCCAGTTCCAGCGCTCTCTCATCACGACGTAGAGGAGTGCGGTCGTGATCACCATCGTCGATGTGACCGCTACTCCGTAGGCGGCTGCCAGGTTCGTCGACGACCCGAACGCGACCACCAGGCCGATGCACGCCACCATCAGCGTCCAATTGACGGCTGCGACGTAGACCTGGCCCACCTCGCGCGGCGACGTGTGGTCGACCACCACCCGGGGCAGGTAGCCGAGTTGGACTGCCTGCATCGTGAGCGAGAAGGCACCGGTGATCAGCGCCTGGGAGGCGATCACCGTCGCCGAAGTGGCCAGGATCACCAATGGGAGCACCGCCCATTCCGGCGGCAGCCGGTAGAAGGGATTGTCGATCGCCTCCGGTTCGGCCAGCACCAGGGCTCCCTGTCCGAAGTAGTTGAGCAGGAGGGCGGGGAACACGACCGTGAACCAGCCGAGCCGAATGGGACGCTTGCCGAAATGGCCCATGTCGGCATACAGCGCTTCGCTGCCGGTGACGACGAGGAACACGGCTCCCAGCGCCAGGAATGCCAGGCGCGGCTCGTCGAAGAAGAAGCGGAGCGCGTGGTGAGGGCTGAGGGCCGCGAGGATGCCCGGGTGCTCGATCAGGCGATAGGCGCCCAGAGCTGCAAGCGCGCCGAACCACACCATCATGATGGGACCGAAGAGCGCCCCGACGACTGCGGTTCCGCGGTGCTGGATGCTGAAGAGCCCGATCAGGATCACCACCGCGACCGGGACGACATACGGCTTCAGCGTCGGCGTCGCGACCTCGAAACCCTCGACGGCGGCCAGGACCGAGATCGCAGGGGTGATCATGCCGTCTCCGTAGAGGAGGGCCGTGCCGAAGAGGCCCAGCAGCACGAGGCTCCACCGCATTCCTCGCCGGCGCAGGCCTGATGCGGGCACGATCAGCGCGGTGAGGGCGAGGATGCCCCCTTCCCCCGAGTTGTCGGCGCGCATCACGAACACGAGGTACTTGACGCTGACCACCAGGACCAGCGCCCACACCATCAGCGAGAGGATCCCGAAGACACTGGTGCGGGTGACCGCCAGTCCGTCGGCGGCCACGAACGACTCCCGGAGGGCGTACAGGGGGCTGGTCCCGATGTCGCCGTACACGACGCCGAGCGCGCCGAGCGACGTGACAAGCAGGTACCGGGGGCGGCTGCTCCGACTCGGGGTCATCGCGTCGCTATTGCTACATCACATCTCGACGGCCGTGGTGGCCTCGCAGGCGGGACCGCCCCGGCTCGGCCGGGGCGGCTCCGCCATGCCCCCCTCCTTCGCCCCCCGCATCAGGTGGTGGGCACGTGTGCCTGGTCTCCGCTGGCAGGGCGCCCGTCGCACGTCGGCGAACTGTACACGGGCACCGCCCCGGCGTCAATAAGCATTGCTGCAAGGGCCCTTGCGAGCCGGCGGTTCGCAAGGCAAGATGGCACGGTGAGCACCGAGGTAGAAGCGACGACGCGCCGCCTGGTCGAGGTGTTGCGCGACCTGCGCGACATGGCGGATGCCAACATCGCCCGCTCGGAGGACATCAAGGCGCGGATCGCTCACCTGCTCGAGCGCATCGAAGCAGGCGAGCCCCTGCCCGACATCGTCGACAACGAGACCCGGCCCCTGATCCCCGCCTTGATCACGGAGAACATCGAGGCGCTGCACGATGTCGGCTCCACCCTGCGAAGAGCAGAGGCGGCTGCGCTGCGGGCCCACGGCTACACGATGGAGCGGATCGCCCGGCTCTTCGGGGTGAGCCGGCAGCGGATATCGGCCCTCCTCCAAGGACCGGCCGGCTCCAGCCACCGCCGCTAGCCTCCTGCGCCGTGCCGACCCTGCTCGTCCGCAATGCGGCGATCCTGGTGACCATGGACGAGGAGCGCCGCGAGATCCCCGGCGGGGGGCTGTTCGCGCGCGACGGCTGGATCGAGCAGGTGGGGCCCACGGAGGAGTTGCCGGCCGCGGCGGACGAGGTGCTCGACGCCCGCGACCACGTGGTGTTCCCCGGTCTCGTCAACACCCACCACCACCTCTACCAGAGCCTGACACGGGCCGTCCCCGCCGCCCAGGATGCCGGGCTGTTCCGCTGGCTCACCACGCTCTATCCGATGTGGGCCCGCCTCACGCCGGACGACATCCGGCTCTCGACGCAGCTGGGGCTCGTTGAGCTGGCGTTGTCGGGCTGCACGACATCCAGCGACCACCTCTACCTCTTCCCCAACGGCTCCCGCCTCGACGACCAGGTCGAGGCCGCGGCCGACGTCGGGGTCCGGTTCCACGCCGCCCGCGGCTCGATGAGCCTCGGCGAGAGCAACGGCGGCCTGCCGCCCGACTCGGTGGTCGAGGACGAGCACGCCATCCTCGACGACTGCCGGCGGGTCATCGACGAGTACCACGACCCGGAGCCGGGAGCCATGCTGCGGGTGATCGTGGCGCCGTGCTCGCCTTTCTCGGTCACGACCGACCTGATGCGGGAGTCGGCGGAGCTGGCCCGGAGCTACGGAGTCACGCTCCACACCCACCTCGCCGAGACCGCAGACGAAGAGGAGTTCTGTCTCGAGAGGTTCGGCCGCCGGCCGTTCCCGTATGCCGAGTCGGTGGGATGGGCGGGGCCCGACGTGTGGTACGCCCACGCCGTGTTCCCCGGCCCCAGCGGCGCCGGCTGGCTGGGTGCCACCTCCACCGGCGTCTCCCACTGCCCGTCGTCGAACATGCGCCTGGCATCGGGCATCGCCCCGGTGCGCGACTATCTCGGCGCCGGGGTGCGGGTCGGCCTGGGCGTCGACGGATCGGCATCCAACGACGGGGGCCACCTGCTCGGCGAGGCCCGTCAGGCGATGCTGCTGGCTCGGCTGGCCGTCGCCCCGGGTATCGGCGGCGAACCCGGCGCCGGGCTCATGTCCGCCCGGACCGCCCTCGAGCTCGCCACCCGGGGAGGGGCGGCCGTGCTGGGCCGCGACGACATAGGGTCGCTGGAGCCGGGGAAGTGCGCCGACTTCGCCGCCGTCTCCCTCGACAGGGTCGAGTATGCCGGCGCGCTCCACGACCCGGTGGCGGCGCTCCTCCTGTGCGCGCCCGTCCGGGTGGACCACACCTTTGTGCACGGCCGCCCCGTGGTGCGCGGCGGGCGCCCGGCGACCGTCGAGCTGGAGCCGCTGCTCGAGCGCCACAATGCCGCCGCCGCCCGCTTGGTGGGCGGCTGATCCCGGGCCCGATTTTCGCGATGTTGGTCGGTTCTCGGCGGCGCCGTAGGCTTCGCGCCTGCTGAGCCAGCCGGAGCCGCAAGCCGGCTTCTGGGAAACGGGCCGAGGAGGAACGAAGCATGAAAGTGGGAGCGAAGTGGTTGGCCGCTCTGGCGGTCCTGCTGCTGGTGGCGGCAGCCTGTGGCGACTCGGGTGACGAGCCGGCGTCCACCACCGTCCCCGGCGCAACGCCCACGACCACCACGGCGCCGCCGTCGACCGACGCCGGCGAGCCGTTCAAGATCGCCTTCGTGCACGTGGGCCCCACCGCCGACAAGGGCTGGTCGTGGGCCCACGACCAGGGCGCCAAGCACATCGAAGCCAACATGGACAACGTCGAGATCACGACGCTGGAGAGCATCCCGGAGGGGCCCGATTCACAGCGGGTGTTCGAGGACCTGGCCGCCGACGGCAACAAGCTCATCTTCGGCACGTCGTTCGGCTACATGGACCCGATGCTGGCCGCGGCCGAGAACTGGCCGGACACCGTGTTCATGCACGCCACCGGGTTCAAGACCTCCGACAACATGGGCAACTACTTCGGGGCTGCGGAGGAGGGCCGCTACCTCAGCGGCATGGCCGCCGGAGCTGCGACCGAGTCGAATCTCATCGGCTACGTGGCCGCCTTCCCGATCCCCGAGGTGCTGCGGGGCATCAACGCCTTCACGCTCGGCGCCCGGGAGATCAACCCCGACGCCCAGGTGCAGGTGGTGTGGACGTCGACCTGGTTCGACCCTCCGGTGGAGGGTGACGCTGCCCAGGCGCTGCTCGACGCCGGAGCCGACGTCATCGCGATGCACCAGGACTCCTCGGCGCCCGGCCAGGCCGCCGAGGCGGCCGGGGCCAAGTGGGTCGGCTACAACACCGACATGACGGAGTTCGCGCCGAACGCCTGGCTGACGGCCGCCATCTGGGACTGGGGTCCCTATTACCTCGAGGTTGCCGAGGAGGTGCGCGACGGCACGTGGACCTCGGAGGCGTTCTACGGCGACATGGCGGGTGGCATGGTGGACATCGCCCCGTTCGGGCCCGACGTCAGCTCCGAGCTGCAGGCCCAGATCGAGGAGCGCAAGCAGCAGATCATCGACGGCAGCTTCGCGGTGTTCCCGGACCCGATCGCCGACCAGGACGGCAACGAGCGGCCGCTCGGCGACATCTTCTCGATGGACTACTTCGTCGAGGGCGTGATCGGCAGCCCGACGGGCTGATCGACTCGTCGCGCCTCGACCGGCGGGGACCTCGGCAGGCCCGGGGTCCCCGTTCTAGTGTGTGCGCCATGTCGGGCGACGACAGCGGGGCAGCGGTTGGCGCAGCGCTGGAGATGCGCTCAATCGACAAGTCGTTCTACGGCGTCAAGGCCAACGACGCCGTCGACTTCGACCTTCGCTCCGGCGAGGTGCACGCGCTGCTGGGCGAGAACGGCGCCGGCAAGTCCACCCTCTGCTCGATCCTGGCCGGCCTGTACCGGCCCGACGGCGGCGAGGTGCTGCTCGACGGCGCGCCGGTGGCCTTCCGCTCGCCGAAGGACGCCCTGGCGGCGGGCATCGGCATGGTGTACCAGCACTTCCGG
>CAYGCW010000030.1:0-14876 GCA_964348465.1 uncultured Acidimicrobiia bacterium
ACCGCGACGTGCTGTCGATCGGGCTCGCCGGACTGGCGTTGGTGGTCGGTCTTGCAGCAATGGGCCTGGCGGTGCGGCGCAGGTCCTCGGGGCCGGTGACGTAGAGGGCGGCGCGGCGCCGTGTCTCCCGGTCTCCCCTGCGCCGGCATGGCCGAGCCGGCCTACTCCTCCCAGAGCCGCTGCAGCTCCTCGCTGGTGGCCAGCAACTCGTCGAGGGTCCCGGCGCCGTCGACCCGGCCGCCCTTCATGACCACGATCTGGTCGGCGCGCCGCAGCGCCGGCTTACGGTGCGAGACCACCAGGCTGGTCACGTCCGGGTTCACGCCGAGGAGGTGTTCCCACAGCTTCCGCTCGGTCTCGACGTCGAGGGCGCTGGACAGGTCGTCGAAGACCAGCAGCTCCGGCCGCCGTACCAGCATGCGGGCCGCCGCCGTGCGCTGGACCTGCCCACCGGAGAGACGCACCCCGAGCGGGCCGACCGCCGTGTCGAGGCCGGCCGGCATGGCCGCCAGGTCCGGTTCCAGCTGAGCCGCCCGCACCGCCTCCATCAGCTCGTCGTCGCGGCGCTCCAGGCCGAGCAGCAGGTTCTCCCGCAGCGTGGCTGAGAAGAGGCGCGGCACCTGGGGCGTGTAGGCGGCGCGCGGGGGCGCCATGAACGTGCGGAGGTCGTCGACCGCCTCGCCGTTCCACAGGACCTTGCCGCCGGAGGCGGGCAGCAGTCCGAGAACCGCACGCAGCAGGGTCGTCTTGCCCGAGCCGATCCGGCCGGTGACCACCGTGAAGCTGCCGCGGGGCAGCACCAGATCGACGTCCTCGATCCCGGCGCCCGAGCCGGGGTGGCGGTACGTGAGGCCTCGCACCTCCAGCACGTCGAGGGGCTCGACCGGCGGGGGCTGCGGGAGCAGGGGCAGCGCGCCCGACAGGCCCAGGTCGGTGCGCCCGGTCAGCACCGCCAGCGGGGCTCCGCCGAGCAGCTCGCCCATCTGCCGGAACGACACCGCTGCCTGGCGCAGCCTCGCGAGGAAGAGCCCGACGATGTGGACGACCTCGCTGGCCATGCCCATGAGGAAGACGAACAGCGCGAACTCGCCAACCGTGAGCGTCACGCCGAGCCGGCCGGCCGCCAGCAGCAGGATCAGCCCGGTGCTGAGGTTGATGACGTTCCAGTACGTGGACTCCAGCGCCGCCACCAGGACCTTGTCGCGGATCTCGGCGTGCTTGCGGACGTCGTTGAGCCGCTGCAGGTTGGTGACCATCGGCTCCTCGACGGCCGCCACCTTGACGGCCTGCACCGCCCCGAACATCTCGCCGATCGCCTCCGTCACCCGGCCGGTCGCTTCCCGCGCCGCCGTCCGGTAGCGCCGCAGCCTGGTTCCGAGCCGCTCCGTGATCCAGATGACCGTCACCAGCGGCAGGAACACCACCACGGTCATCAAGGGATCGATCGACCACAGCACCGCCCCGGCGACGATCGAGAAGCCGACCGCCCCTGCCATGTCCACCGTCCAACTGGTGACCTCCTGGATGTGGTCGGTGTCGTCGCGGAAGCGCGTGACGACCTCCCCGGTCGAATGGCGCACGGCCGCCGCCCCCGGCAGCTGCAGCATCCGGCCCAGCATGTTGCGTTGGAGGTGGGCGCCGAGGCGGAACATGAAGTGGACGTCGTTGTGCATCGCCAGCACCATCACCACGATGCGCCCCGCACCGTATGCGAGCATCGCGAGCGCCAGCGCACCCACGGTGAGGCCGGTTCCGGTCTCGAGCCGGTCGAAGAACGCCGCGCCGATGACCCCGGCCAGGATCGGCATCATCCAGATGGCGGTCCACAGGACGAGGTTCGCCAGCCACCGCCACGGCTCGAGGCGGATCATCCCCAGCATGAGGCGCACGACGGGTACCCGGCTCATACGAGCACCTCGTCGATCCCCGTCCGCAGCAGCGCCGCGAACCGAGACGTGGGATCGGCCGCCAGCTCCCTCCGCGACCCGTGCTCGACCACCCGGCCTTCGTCGAGGATCAGGATCTCGTCGGCTCGCTGCAGGGTGTCCAGACGGTGGGCGATGATCACCCCGGTGCGGCCGGCCAGCAGCCGGTCGAGGGCCCGCTCGATCAGGTGCTCGGTGGCCGGGTCGACCCGGGACGAAGCCTCGTCCAGGACCACCAGCCCCGAGTCCTCCAAGAAGATGCGGGTGAGCGCCAGCAGCTGGGCCTCGCCGGCGGACAGGCCTCCCCCGCCGGCTTGGAGCATGGTGTCGAGCCCACGGGGCTTGGCCGCCACCCACTGCGACAGCCCGAGCTGGTCGAGCGCCTCCCAGACCTCGTCGTCCGGGACCGAGTGGTCGAAGAACGTGAGGTTGTCTCGGATGGAGGCGCGCAGGAGCTGCACGTCCTGCGTGACCATGCCGACCCTGCGGCGCAGCTCGGCGAGGGGCACTTCGTCGGCCGGGACGCCGCCGATGACGACCCGGCCTCGCTTCGGGTCGTAGAGGCGCGTCAGCAGCCGCGCGAGGGTCGTCTTGCCGGAGCCGGTCCGCCCCAGCACGCCCAGCACCCGGCCCGGGGCGACGGCGACGTCGAGCGCGTGGAGCACGCGGACCGGCCGGTCTTCGTCACCGTCGTCGTAGGCGAAGTCGACGCCTCGTAGCTCCAGAGACAGCGGACCCCGCGGCAGGTGCGCAGCGGCCCGGTCGGCCAGGACCGGCCGCAAAGCGAACAGCTCGCGCACCCGGACGATGCCGGCACCCGCCTTCTGCATGTCCTCGAGCTGGGTGCGGATGCGCTCCAGCGGATGGCGCATCATCTCCGCGTAGTGGAAGACCAGGTACGCCGAGCCGAGCGTCAACGAGCCGCGCGCGAACAGCCAGCCGCCGAGCGCGAAGATCACGGCGTTGCCGGCCACGTAGTTGACGATGTTGGCGCCCCACAGCACCGAGAATCCGTGCCGGCCCCGCACCTCGCCCGGGAGCCAGTCGCGCATCATCTCGGCGGCCCGGCGTTCCACGAACGGGCCGGCGCCGCTCGCCTGCAAGTCCTCGGTCGCGCCCGCCACCTCGCCGACGAATCCGAAGAAGCGGGCCCGCTGCGCCCTGACGTGCCGCCACCACTCGGAGGCCAGCCGCTGCATCGCCGACATGAGTCCGAAAGCCCCTGCCGACAGCGCGGCGAGCGCGATGCCGATGAGGATGCTCTCCACGGCGACGAGTACCAGCACTGCGACGACCAGGACCCCGTTGCCGACCACCTGAACGGCGAACTGGCCGAAGAAGTTGGAGAGGGCGGTGACGTCGCCGTCGACCCTCTCCACCATCTCGCCGGGCGAGTGCCGCTTGTGGAATCCCATGTCGAGGCGGAGCAGGTGGGCGGCGAGGTCGCGTCGCAACTCGTTGGTCGCCTCCCACCCGACGTTCTCGGCCAGCCAGGTCGCGATCACCGCCAGCACCTGGTGCACCAGCGAGACGGCCAGGAACAGCAGCGCGATCGGGATCAGCGTGGCCGCCGGCGTCCCGGCGACCGCTCTGTCGATGAACGCCTTGATGAACTGGGGCGCCGCCACCTGCAGCGCGATCCCGGTGGACAGCGTCACGGCGAGCGCGCCGACCCGCCCGCGCCGGTGACGCAGGTAGCGGTGCAACAGATTCCAGTACTGGCGGATCGGGATCACGGCTGGTCCTCGAGGCCTGGGCCGGGCGCGCCGGGGCGCGATGGCGGTTTCCGGGACAGAGAGCTGGAGGGTGCGGCGCGGAAGCGGGCGCGGCGGACCGCGCTAGCGGAGCTTGGCCGGCTTCGTCAGCCCGCGAAGCTGGTCGGGTTCCTGCGCATCGGGCACCTCCCCTGCGACGGCGCCCTCGGATGCTAGCGCTTCCCACCGGTGCTCGTTGCGGGCGCCGGAGGCCCGGCTGCAGGCGCCGAGACGTCCCGCAGCTAGCCTGCCGGCGGTGAGCAGGGACAGCGGAGCAGGGCAGCCGCCGGCCGACGTGGGCCTCGTGGGACTGGCGGTGATGGGTCAGAACCTGGCGCTGAACATGACCGACCACGGCTACCGCGTCGCGGTCTTCAACCGCACCACCTCCAAGGTCGACGACTTCGTGGCCGGCCCGGCGGCCGGGCACGACGTGGTGAGCACCCACTCCCTCGAGGAGCTGGTGGCGGCGCTGGCCCGGCCGCGGATCGTCATGCTGATGGTGAAGGCCGGTCCGGCCGTCGACGCGGTGATCGAAACACTGGCACCGCTGCTCGACGAGGGGGACGTGATCATCGACGGCGGCAACTCCCTGTACACCGATACCGCCCGCCGCCTCGAGGCGCTCGAGGCGCTCGGGCTGCGCTACGTGGGGGCCGGCGTATCCGGCGGCGAGGAGGGCGCCCGGCAGGGGCCGTCGATCATGCCGGGCGGCTCGCCCGACGCGTGGCCGATCGTCAAGGACCTCCTCCAGTCGATCGCCGCGAAAGCGGACGACGGCGAGCCGTGCGCCGACTGGGTCGGCCCCGGCGGCTCGGGCCATTACGTGAAGATGGTGCACAACGGCATCGAATACGGGGACATGCAGGTGATCGCCGAGGCCTACCACATGATGTCGGCAGGCCTCGGCATGAGCGCCTCTGAGATGCAGGCGACCTTCCGGGAGTGGGACCGCGGCAAGCTCGATTCGTACCTGATCGAGATCACCGGCGACATCCTCGGCGTCGTCGGCGACGACGGCGCGCCGCTGCTCGACGAGATCCTCGATGCCGCCGGGCAGAAGGGCACCGGCAAGTGGACGGTGATCTCGTCCATGGAGCTCGGCCAGCCGGTGACGCTGGTCGCGTCGGCGGTCTACGCCCGCATCATCTCATCCCTCAAGGAGGAGCGGGTCCGGGCGTCTGAGCACCTGCCCGGCACCGGTGGCATGGTCGAAGGTGATCCCGCCGAGGTGCTCGCCGACCTCCACGACGCCCTCTACGCCTCCAAGATCGTGTCCTACGCGCAGGGCTTCATGCTGTTCGGGGCCGCGTCGGATCAGCACGGCTGGGACCTCGACTTCGGAGGCATCGCCGCCCTGTGGCGGGCCGGGTGCATCATCCGCTCGGCATTCCTCGCCGACATCACCGACGCGTACCGCCGCGATCCCGACCTCGAAAACCTGCTGCTGAGCCCGTATTTCCGCGACGAGATCGTCGCCGCCGCGCCCGGGTGGCGCCGTACGGTGGCGCGGGCCGTGGCCGCCGGTATCCCGGTACCTGCCTACTCGGCGGCGCTCGGCTTCTTCGACGCCTATCGCAGCGCCCGGCTGCCGGCGAATCTCATTCAGGCCCAGCGCGACTACTTCGGGGCCCACACGTACGAGCGGGTCGACCGGCCCCGCGGGGAGCACTTCCACACCGACTGGACGGGAGCCGGCACCGGAGCCTCCTCGGGCACCTACGAAGCCTGATGGACCGGCACCTCTTCGTGATCTTCGGGGGCACCGGCGACCTCACGAGGACCAAGCTGCTGCCGGCCCTGTACCACCTGGTCGTCGAACGGGATCCAGGTTCGTGCATCGTGCTCGGCGTGGGCCGCTCGGACCTGGACGACGCCGGGTACCGGAACCTGGCCAAGGCCGCCCTCCGCGAGGCCGGGTTCGGCCCGGACGAGGTGGCGCGCTGGTGCGACGGCCAGATCCACTACCAGCAGGTCGGCGCGGGCGATGACCACGAGGTTCTCGCAGCTCGCATCCGACACCTCGAAGCTGACCATGGGCTTCCGGGCAACCGCATCTTCTACCTGGCCCTGCCCCCGTCGGCGTTCGGCCCGACCATCGCCCGGCTGGGCGCGGCAGGCCTCAACGGTTCCGACGGCTGGGTGCGAGCGGTCGTGGAGAAGCCGTTCGGCGAGGACCTGGCGTCGGCCCGTGACCTCAACACCGCGGTGCACCAGGTGTTCGACGAAGGGCAGATCTACCGCATCGACCATTACCTGGGCAAGGAGACGGTCCAGAACCTGCTCACCTTCCGGTTCGCCAACACGCCTTTCGAGTCGTTGTGGAATCGGGATCGGGTCGACCATGTGCAGATCACCGTCGCCGAGCAGGGCGGGATCTCGGGACGGGGCGGCTACTACGAGCACGCCGGCGCGGTGCGGGACATGGTGCAGAACCACCTCACGCAGGTGCTCACGCTGATCGCGATGGAGCCGCCCGCTGCTTTCGAGCCGACCGCGATCCGCAACGAGAAGGTCAAGGTGCTGCGCTCCGTCTCCACCATCCGGCCGGCCGACGTGGTGCTGGGTCAGTACGTGACCGGCGTGGCGGACGGCCGGCCGGTGCCCGGGTATCGCGACGAACCCGACACCGATCCTGGGTCCAACACTCCCACCTACGCGGCGCTCCGGCTGGGCATCAACAACTGGCGTTGGCAGGGCGTGCCGTTCCTGCTGCGCACCGGCAAGGCGCTGCCGCGTCGGATGACCCAGGTCGCGGTGCAGTTCCGGAAGGCGCCGGTGGCGTTCTTCGAGAGCATGAAGGGTGGAGACGAGGTCCACTCCGACGTGCTGCTCATCACCCTCCAACCCGACGAGGGCTTCGAGCTGCGCATCGACGTCAAGAAGCCCGGCGAGCGGCTGCGCCTGGAGACGATCCCGCTGGCGTTCCGCTACGGCGGGCCGGACTTCGACGACATCCCGGATGCATACGAGACGCTCCTCGGCGACGTGATCGACGGCGACCAGACGTTGTTCGTGCGGAGCGACGAGGTCGAGGCGTCATGGGAGCTCTACCAGCCGCTGCTCGGGCCCGCCGACCCCCTCGAGTTCTACCCGGCGGGGTCGTGGGGGCCCGAGGAAGCCGCACGGCTGCTCGGCCCCGATCGGCGCTGGCTCACCCGGTAGCCGGCTCGGCCGGCGGCGGCCATCGGCCGGGCGTCACCCGGCGACGCTGGGCGGGAGCGTGACGCACCACGCGCAAACGACTCACCCGATGATCGTCACCGGGCCGTCCAGGAACTGGTCGTTGGGGATCTCCACGTAGCCGCCGTCCATGGCCTCGATTCGGGTGCTGGCGAGGGCGATCGAGGCGACCCTTCCCTCCACGCCGGCGACGCGCACCAGCTGGCCCTCCTCGAAGCGGTTCCGCACGTGGCGGCCGGCGGCCACTCGCCGCATCAACGGTACCGACCCGAGCCCCACGGCCAGCGCCATCGCAAGCGCGCTGCCGAATGCGAAGGCGGCCACCAGTATCAGGATGATGTCGGTCGAGATGCCGACCTGCTGGAGGGCGATGATCACGCCGACGCCCAGGAAGGCCCCGGCCACGGCCATACGCACCCGCGACGCCAGGATCGCCGACGCCCGGCGCAGCGCGGTCTCCAGGAACAGCCCGACGATCCGCCCCAGGGCCCTGGCGACGATCACCACGATCACGGCCACGATCACCTTGGGGACGGAGCTGACCGTCGAGTCGAGGAGGGTGTTGGCCTGGTCGGGGTCGATGATGACGAGCAGGCCCATGGCGACGACGCCGAACACCAGTACCGGCATGAGCTGGCCGACCAGCTCCCCCAACTGACCCGGGAGCCGGCGCTTCAGGATCGAGCCGACGACGAGGATGGCGAGCGCGATCCCGGCGATCACGCCCAGCGTGATCAAAGCCTCGGTGAGGCTCACGGACGGTCTCCCCGCAACGGCACGCCGGGAAGGTTAGGCGACCGCCTGCCCGGCCGCCTATTCCTCGGCGCCGCCGAAGTAGACCTTCGCCGCCCTGCCCATGTCGCCCATCACGTCCGCCATCAGCCTGGCGACGTCGATCATGAACAGCTCGAAGCGGATCGCCTGGACGACGGGCTCCGACAGGTCGTGGTCGAGGCCGCCGTCCCACAGCGTCGCCAGGAACTCTTGGCAGTCGTCGCAGCCGGCGACGTGCTCGTCGAGGTCGAACGCCTCCCCCTCCGCGAATGCGAGAAGCTGCTCGTCGTGGATCGCGCACGCCCGGCTCATCGCCACGCCTCCATCTTGTCGCGCAACGCCCGGCGCGCCCGCAGGATCCGGGTGCGGACGGTGTTGAGGGGCAGCCCGGTGGTGTCGGCGATCTCCTGGTAACTCAGCTCGTCGTACTCGCGGAGCACCAACGGGACCCGCAGGTCATCGGGCAGCTCTGCGATCGCCTCCCGCAGATGGGCCCGCAGCTCCGAGGCCTCGAGAGCACGGGCGGGTCCGTCGCCGACGGGCCGCTCCGGCAGCTCCTCCGTCGGGTATTCCCGCTTGCGCGTGACGGCGTTCATGGAGAGGTTCGTGGCGATGCGGTAGAGCCAGGAACGCACCTGGGCGTCTCCCCGGAAATCGGCCAGACCGCGATAGGCCCGGAGGAAGGCCTCCTGGGCGATGTCCTCGGCCTGGGTCGGGTTCTTCACCACTCTGAGCACCGCTCCATAGACAAAGTCCTGATGCCGGCGGATCAGCTCTCCGAATGCGTCGAGGTTCTCCGGAGCGGCTCGTGCCAGCTCCAGGTCCGTCAACGCCTCCAGCGCGGCATCGTTTCGCATTAGACCCATCGCATCGCCGGTAGTTCCCAGTAACTAGGCCGATCGACCCAAAAGGCGAACTGCGCGGGAACTTCTCCGCTCCCATTGGGTCGAAGCTACGGACAAGCGTACAAGAGGAGATCCTCCCATCACCTCACGCTGGTCCGTTCTCGGACCGTTGGGCGGCAACTCCGGCCCCCCTCACGGAACGCCGTAGACGGTCCGGGCCGGGGAGAGAAGGGCGGCCGGCACGGTCGTCCTCTCTCCCAGTCTCGCACCTCGCGAGGCGCCGCGTCGCTCGTCCCGCCCCTTTGGTCGAGCGCCCCGGCGCGCCCGTGCCCTCATGGAGCTCCGAGCGTGCCATCATTGACCGCCCATGGAGACCATGCCCCGCACCGAGTGGACCGTTCCCGACAAGCTGACCGTCGACGGGCTCGCCGAGAAGTGGGAGCAGCGCTGGGAAGACGAGGGCACCTACCGGTTCAAGGCTCCCGGCAACCGCGCCGCCGTCTACGCCATCGACACGCCGCCGCCCACGGTGAGCGGGTCGCTCCACGTGGGCCATGTCTTCTCCTACACGCACACCGACATCGTCGCCCGCTTCCAGCGGATGCGCGGCAAGGTGGTCTTCTACCCGATGGGCTGGGATGACAACGGCTTGCCGACCGAGCGCCGCGTCCAGAACTACTACGGCGTCCGCTGTGACCCGAGCCTGCCCTACGACCCGCAGTTCACGCCGCCGGACGAGCCGCCGCAGCACCCAATGCCGATCTCCCGCCGGAACTTCGTGGAGCTGTGCTTCAAGCTCACCGCCGAGGACGAGGAGCAGTTCGAGCGCTTGTGGAAGCGCCTCGGTCTCTCGGTCGACTGGTCGCTGATCTACACCACGATCGGCGACGAGGCCCAGCGCGTCGCCCAGAAGGCGTTTCTCGGCAATCTGGAGCGCGGCGAGGCGTACCAGGCGGCGGCGCCCAGCCTGTGGGACGTGACCTTCGCCACCGCCGTCGCCCAGGCCGAGCTGGAGGACCGGGAGCGACCGGCCACGTTCTACCGGGTGGCGTTCACCGGCCCCCACGGCGAGCCGTGCCACATCGAGACGACCCGGCCCGAGCTGATCCCGGCCTGCGTGGCGCTGGTGACCCACCCGACGGACGAGCGATGGGCCCACCTCGTCGGCAACGAAGTGCGCTCTCCCCTGTTCGACGTGCCCCTCCCGGTGTACACCCACCACCTCGCAGACCCCGAGAAGGGCAGCGGTCTGGTGATGGTCTGCACGTTCGGCGACACGACCGACATCACCTGGTGGCGGGAGCTGGGCCTGCCCGCCCGGGTCATCGTCACCGGCGACGGCCGCATCCACCCGGAGCCGCCCGCGGCCATCGCCTCGGAGGCCGGCAGGGCCGCCTACGGCGAGCTGGCCGGGAAGTACCTGAACCAGGCCCGCCGGCGCATCGTGGAGCAGCTCGAGGAGGCCGGAGCCCTCGACGGCGAACCACGCCAGATCACCCACGCCGTTCGCTTCTTCGAGAAGGGTGACCGGCCACTCGAGATCCTCGTCACCCGCCAGTGGTACATCCGCAACGGCGGCCGGGACGACGACCTGCGCCGGGAGCTGATCGCCCGGGGCGATGAGATCACCTGGCAGCCCCCCCACATGCAGGCTCGGTACACCAACTGGGTGGAGGGCCTCAACGGGGACTGGCTCATCAGCCGCCAGCGCTACTTCGGTGTTCCGATTCCGCTGTGGTACGCGGTCGGCGACGACGGGGAGCCCGACTACGGCGGAGTGCTCACCCCCGACGAGGAACAGCTGCCCGTCGATCCGGTGGTCGCCGTCCCGCCCGGCTACGCCGCGGACCAGCGGGGCCGTCCGGGCGGCTTCGTCGCCGATCCCGACATCATGGACACGTGGGCCACGTCGTCGTTGACACCACATATCGCCGGCGGCTGGCTCGACGATCCCGACCTCTGGGCGCAGGTGTTCCCGATGGACCTGCGACCCCAGGCGCACGACATCATCCGCACCTGGCTGTTCTCCACGGTGCTGCGGAGCCACTTCGAGCACGACTGCGTGCCGTGGACGACGGCGGCGCTCTCCGGGTGGATCCTCGATCCGGATCGGAAGAAGATGTCCAAGTCCAAGGGCAACGTGGTCACCCCGATGGAGACGCTCGAGGAGCGCGGCTCGGACGCCGTGCGCTATTGGGCCGCCAAAGGCCGTCCCGGCGTCGACACCGCCTACGACGAGGGGCAGATGAAGATCGGGCGGCGGCTGGCCACCAAGATCCTCAACGCCACCCGATTTGGCCTCGGCCTGGGCGCCGCCACGCCGTGGCAGGCGGTCGCCGAGCGCCGGCCGATCGACCGGGCGCTGCTCGGGATGCTGGCGGACGTGGTGGACGCGGCCACCGCCGCCCTCGACGAGCTCGACTACGCGCGGGCGCTCGACGGTGTCGAGACGTTCTTCTGGGACTTCACCGACAACTACCTGGAGCTGGTCAAGAACCGGGCCTATGGCAACGACGGCACCGCTGGCACGGATTCGGCAAGAGCCGCCGTTCAGGAGGCCCTGGACGTGCTGACCCGCCTGTTTGCGCCGTTCCTCCCGTTCGTGACCGAGGAGGTCTGGTCGTGGTGGCAGGAAGGGTCCGTGCACCTGGCGCCGTGGCCGTCCGCGAGCCGGCTCCAGGATCTCGCCGGCGGCGCCGGCCCGGAGGCCTTCACAGTCACCAGTGCGGTGCTGCGTGAGGTCCGCAAGGCCAAGACCGAGGCGCAGCTCTCACTGCGGGCGCCGGTGGATCGGGTAGTGGTCGCGGCGCCTTCCGGCCACCGGGCCGCGGTCGAGGCCGCCGTCGAGGACCTCCGAGCCGCCGGCACCATCGGCAGCGTCGAGTTCGCGGACGGCGACGAGCTGTCCGTCGAGGTGGAGCTCGGCGCGCCCGGCTAGAGGGGCGGCTCCGGAGCGGGTTCCAGGTCGCCTAGCTCTATGCCCCAGAGGTCGGCGGCGAGCTGGATGGCCGGGATCGCCCGGCTGGCGACCGGGGGGCCGATCGGGGTGTGGTCCTTGTCGAGGGAGCAGAGCACGATGCCACCCATCGCCGCCGGCCCGAACCGCAGCGCCCCGTGGGCTTGCTCGCCATCGGCGGCGGGCCGGGCGGCGCCGTCCCCGAAGACGATCTCCTGCTTCTCGGTGCCCGACGGCTGGTGCCCGGGCGCCGGGAGCACGATGTGGGCCCGGCGGTCCTTCTCCGACGCTTCCTCGACCATCGCCTCGAGCTCGGCGCCCCGGAAGTCGTAGTCCTCACCGGCGATCAGCGCCAAGTTGAGCGTGCCCATGGGGAGATCCTCGACCGTCGACGTCTGGAGGTAGAGCCCGCCCGAATAGCGGGCATTCAGCTCGGTCGGAAAGAAGCCATCGGCGGTCAGCACGCCGTCGATGCCGAACGTGCCGCGGTACCCCACGGTGCGTTGGAGGTGGGCGGCGGTCCGGCGGGCGACGTCGCGCATGTAGTCGGCGGCGGCCGGCGGCGCGTCCCAGAACGTGGCGACGCCCCCGTATTGGAGGCGGTTGCGGCCGCGGGCCCGCAGGACGATCATCTCCACCGGCCGGAAGACGGCGGTGTGGTCGGGGAAGATCACGGCGTGGATGCTGCACGGCAGACCGTCGAGGAATGGCATCACCCTGGCCACGTCGCACTGGCTGCCGAGGTGCTCGAGCGCCTCGTCGGCGTCCTCGGGGGTCCGCACCCAGCGCAGCATCTCGGCGCCGCCGTGCCAGCCGTCCCGGTTGTCGCCCACCCAGGCCGTGCCGTGGCCCTGGTCGAGGCGGTCGTGGGCCGCGAGCAGCGCAGCGCGGTCGATCGGGACGATCTCCGACGGTGCCCGCCGCACCCCGGCTGCGTCCCACACCGGCTCGATGGCCACCTTGTCCTCCAGCGCCTGCCACTCCGGCTCCCTGGCCCCGTAGAGCGGGCGGCCGGCAACGGTCTCCGACGACGGCAGGAACGGCGCCAGGACCCGGGCGGAGCCGTCGGGATCCCAGGCGTCGATGCGGGCCTGCACGTCGTCGGGCAGGTCGGCGAGGGCGGCGTGGAAGGCCCGGATGCCGCCCAACATGGAGTGGCCGCGGACGCCGAGGACGATCACCTCGACCTTCTCCGGGTCGAGCAGTTCGCCGGTTCCCTCCGAGCCGGCCAGCACCAGGCCCCGCTGCGCCCCGTACTCCTCGAGCAGCTCGACGAAGGAGCCCGCGGCGGCCGCGGCGTCGATCGCCAGCAGCCAGCGCTTCCCCTCGTAGGTCGGCCGGAGGAGGTCCTTCCAGTACGAGCCGTCCATGGCGGCAGGCTAGTTGCGAAGCGTCCGCCGCTAGCCTGCGCGCCCGATGCGAATCGGCGTTCCCAAGGAGACGAGGCCCGGTGAGCGGCGCGTTGCGATGACGCCGCCGGTCGGCCTACGCCTCGTGGAGCAGCGCTTCCACGTGGCCGTCGAGGCCGGCGCAGGCGAGGCGGCCGGCTTCTCCGACGCCGAGTACCGGGAGGCCGGGGTCGAGGTGGTCGCCGACCCGTACGCCGGCTCCGACCTCGTGTTCCTGGTGGGGCCCCCCCCTCCCGAGCAGGCCGCTCTCGTGCCGGAGGGCCGGGTGCTGGTCGGGTTCCTGGAGCCCTTCACGTCCCCCGATCTGGTGCGGGTGCTCACCGACCGCAACATCACGTCGTTCGCCATGGAGGCGATCCCGCGCACCACGCTGGCGCAGAGCATGGATGCCCTCTCGTCACAGGCCACGGCCGCCGGCTACGAAGCCGTACTGTTGGCGGCCGCCACCTCGCCGCGGTTCTTCCCCATGCTCACGACCGCCGCCGGCACCATCCCCCCGGTGAAGCTGCTGGTCCTCGGCGCCGGGGTGGCGGGGCTGCAAGCGATCGCCACGGCCCGGCGGCTCGGCGCCGTGGTCTCCGCCTACGACATCCGGCCCGAGGTGGCCGAGCAGATCGAGTCGCTCGGCGCCCGCTTCGTCGCGGCGCCCGTCGACGAGTCGGTGGCGGCCGCCTCCGGCTACGCCAAGGAGGTCGCCGACGAGACCCAGCGCCGCCAGCTCGCCGCTCTCACCCCGCACGTCGCCGCCAACGACGTCGTGATCACCACCGCCCAGATCCCGGGTCGCAAGGCCCCGCTGCTGATCTCCAGGGAGATGGTGGAGGAGATGCGGCCCGGGTCGGTCATCGTCGACGTAGCCGCCGGCACCGGCGGCAACTGCGAGGTGACCCGGCCCGGGGAGACGATCGTCCATCACGGGGTCACGGTCGCCGGACCGCTCGACCTGGCCAGCAGGGTGCCGCGGGACTCGAGCCAGATGTATGCCCGCAACCTGACGTCGCTGCTGGGCAAGATGGTCGCCGACGGCGACCTGCAACTCGACTTCGACGACGAGATCATCGCCGGATCGTGCGTGACCCACGATGGTCGCGTGGTGCACCCGGTGGTGCGGCGGACGCTGGGATTGGAGGGCAACTCGTGAGCGTGCTGGTCGTCGGCATCACGGTGTTCGTGCTGGCTTCGTTCGTCGGCTTCGAGGTGATCACCAAGGTCCCGCCGACGCTGCACACACCGCTGATGTCGGGCGCCAACGCGATTTCGGGGATCACCGTGATCGGAGCGCTGACCGCAGCCGGCCTCGGCTCGACGACACTGGCGCAGGCGCTCGGGTTCCTGGCCGTGGTCACGGCCACGATCAACGTCGTCGGCGGGTTCCTGGTCACCGACCGGATGCTGGGGATGTTCCGCAGGCCGCGGGACCGCGAGCGAACGTGATCGAGATCCTCTACCTGGCGTGCGCTGTGGCCTTCATCGTCGGCCTCAAGCGCCTCAGCGGGCCCCGCACGGCCCGCTCCGGCAACACGCTGGCGGCGGCCGGGATGCTCGGCGCCATCGTGATCACGCTGGTCGATCAGGACATCGTCAACTGGTGGGTGGTCGCGGCGGGCCTGGCGGTGGGCGCGGCGATCGGCGCCGTCGCCGCCGTGCGGGTCCAGATGACGGCGATGCCGCAGATGGTCGCCGCCTTCAACGGCTTCGGAGGCATCGCCTCGGCGCTGGTGGCGGCCGCTGCCGTCGTCGAGAGCGACTTCCTCGGGCTCGCCAACGAGACGTCGATCTCGATCCTGGTGTCGACCGTGATCGGCGGACTCACGTTCACGGGCAGCTTCGTGGCGTTCGCCAAGCTCCAGGGTATCGTCTCCGGGCGGCCCGTGACCTACCCCGGGCAGCAGGTCGTCAACGGCGCGATCTTCCTCGGCGTGGTGGCCGGGGCGGTGTGGGCGTTCCAGGCCGAGGACCCGCTCGGCTTCTGGCTGGCGTCGGCGGGAGCGCTGCTGATCGGCATCCTGCTGGTCATTCCGATCGGCGGG
>CAYGCW010000031.1:0-14740 GCA_964348465.1 uncultured Acidimicrobiia bacterium
CGGTGCTGCCCCACTGGGTCAGGTAGGTGCCGTTGGCGGTGAACTTCTGCACCCGATTGTTGCCGGCGTCGGCGACATAGACGTTCCCTGCAGCATCTGTGGCGATACCTCGAGGATCGTTGAATTGGCCGTTTCCGGAACCGAAGCTGCCCCACTGGGTCAGGTAGGTGCCGTTGGCGGTGAACTTCTGCACCCGGTGGTTCGCATAGTCGGTGACGTAGACCCTGCCGGCGGCGTCGACGGCAAGCCCCCGCGGGCCACTGAACTGGCCATCGGCGGAGCCGAAGGAGCCCCACGCAAGCATGGGATCCACCCGATCGCCGAAGCCGGCTGCAACCGAGGGTGCATCCCAACCGAGGATCGCCGCCGCCAACAGGACCGCCGTTGCCAAGCTCGTGAGTCGTCGCGTCACGTCCATCGCCGCTACCTCCCAACCGCACCGGAATCCCACACAAGGCCAGGATTCGGGTTCCGACAGCTCCACGGAAATCCTATGCGCCCGGTCACGGGGCAGCCGCTTGACTGGATCGAACGCTCATCGCCTGGATCCGGTCCGGATGACTTCGAAAGGGGTGCGGGATGAGTCGATGGGGAACTGTCGCAAGGCGGTGCTCAGTCCCTCAGCCGTGAACTGATCGTTGCGTGGTCAGAGGTTCGGTGGGTGGCAACCGCGGAATCGCTCTGACCGCCTGCGTCGTCGCGTGGGCCGGGTGGGAATCGAACCCACAACCTTCGGATTAAAAGTCCGCTGCTCTGCCTGGTTGAGCTACCGGCCCGCCGGCAACGGTAGCGATCGGGACGACGCGCGGCGCCACGTACCCTTCCTCCATGATCCGCTTCGGCATCTCGGGCCTGCCGCCCCGGGAAGGCGACGACGCCGCCTTCCTCGACGGGCTCGCGGCGCGCGGGCACGAGGCCTACGAGTTGGCCTTCGTCAAGGGCTTTCCGTGGAAGGAGCGCCGCTGCGGCGAGTTCGGCGAGTTGGCCGCCGAGCGGGGCATCGCCCTCTCCGTGCACGCCCCCTACTTCGCGGTGCTCACGGTCGAGGACCCCGACAACCGCACGCAGACGCTCGCGGCCCTCGAGCACACCATGAAGCTGGGGCGGACCCTGGGTGCCCACACCGTCGTCGCCCACACCGGGTACATGACCGACCGCACCCCCGAGCAGATCCACGACCTCGTCGACGAGGGGTTGCGCCGCATCGAGCCCAAGGTTCGTCACCTCGGCGTCGCGCTCGGGTTGGAGACGTCAGGCACCGATCGGGCCTTCGGGTCGCTCGGCGACATCGCCCTGATCGCCGGCAAGTTCTCTTTCGTGCGGCCGGTCATCGACTGGGCCCACGTTCACGCCAAGTCGGGCGGTGCCCTCACCTCCCGGGATGCTTATCTCTCGGTGATCGAGTTCCTGCGCCAGGAGTTCCCCGGCTGGGCGATCGACCCCCTCCACACCCAGTTCACCGACAACCTCTTCGGCCACTCCGGTGAGATCCGCCACGCCCCGTACGGCGACGGCTCGCTGCGGTCCGGGCCGCTGGCCGAGGCCGCGATCGGGGCCGGGCGGAGAATGATCGTGATCTCGGAGGCCAGGGAACGATCGAGCCACGACGCCATCCTCGCCGACTTGCGCGCCGGCGAGCAGGCGGCCCGGCCGGCGCCGCCCGACGACGGCGGCCGGCCGGTGTCGTCGGGTCGTGTCGGCTTCCCGGAGCGGGTGCTGGTCGAGGAGGAGGGCGACACGTACTGGACCATCGGCCTCGACCGCACGGTCCGGCTGTCGAACGTCGACAAGACGTTCTTCCCCGAGGACGGGTACACGAAGGGCGATCTCATCCAGTACTACCACGCCGTGGCGCCGCTCCTCCTGCCCCACCTGGCCGGACGGGCGCTGTCGATGGCCCGCTACCCGGACGGCGCCGCCGGCAGCTTCTTCTACGAGAAGCAATGCCCCTCCCACGCCCCCGCCTGGATCGTGCGCGCCCCCATACATTCCGAGCACCGTGGCGAGCCGATCGAGTTCTGCACGGCGCCGGACGCGGAGTCCCTCATGTGGGTGGCGAACCTGGGCTGCATCGAGATGCACCCCTGGCTGAGCCGGGTGGAGCGGCCCGACCGGCCCGACTTCGCCATCTTCGACCTCGACCCCCAGGAGGGGGCGACCTGGGAACAGGTCGTCCACGTAGCGGGCCTCGTCAACGTGCTGCTCGAACGGCTCGGCCTCGCCGGTTACCCCAAGACCAGCGGCGCCACCGGGATTCACATCTACGTCCCGCTCGACCCGCTCTACGAGTACGCCCGGGTGCGCCGCTTCGTGGAGACGCTCGGGCGGATGGTGGCGGCGGCCGACTCTGACAACGCCACCATGGAGTGGGACATCCCCAAGCGGGGCCCGCGGGTGTTCATCGACCACAACCAGAACGTCGGTGGGAAGACGATCGCGTCGGTGTACTCGGTCCGGCCCCGGCCCGGCGCACCCGTGTCGACGCCGCTGTTGTGGGACGAGGTGGATGCCGTCGATCCCGGGCGTTTCACCATCGCCACCGTGTGGGAGCGGCTGGCGCGATACGGCGACCTGTTCGCGCCGGTGCTGCGCGGCGGGCAGCGCCTCGAGCCCGCCGAGGGGGCGCTCGGTCTCCCGGCGCACGAGTGACCTGCAACACGTTCGTCCAATTAAATGGCAGTTAAACGCGAAAAAAATCTCTGAGGTGCCTCACCGGTTCCTGGCAGACCGCCCAATTCGCCGTGTACGTTTGGGTTCGGGTCTCGCACCGCGGGAACCGGGGCTCAGGCATTTGGAGGAACCGGTTTCCAGGCGACGGGGCGGCGGGGCCGCAGTGTGGAGCTTCGAGGCTTGGGGGGAGCTTCGAAGGGCCTGGGGGAGCGGCCCGTCCGCCCTGTTTCGCGTCTACACCGGCTCCGTTCCGACCGCCACCGGAAGATCCGAAGCCGACCAGTCGCTCCACGATCCCGGATACAGGCGGGCGCCTGCGAAGCCGGCCACCTCGAGGGCGAGGATGACGTGGCACGCCGTGACGCCGCTTCCGCAGTACACGACCACGTCGGCACCGGGGCCGGCGCCGAGCGCCGCATAGCGCGCCCGCAGGTCGGCCGGCGAGCGGAACCGGTGATCCTCGCCGAGGTTGTCCTCGTACGGCGCGCTCCGCGCCGTGGGGATGTGCCCGGCGACCGGGTCGATCGGCTCGATCTCCCCGCGGTAGCGCTCCTCGGCCCTGGCGTCGAGCAGCAGGACATCCCCCAGCACCGCCCGCAGGGCCGACCGGTCGACCGTGGCTCCTCCGCCCCGTCGCGGCGTCAGCACGGCGGGGGGATGATCCGGCAGGGAGTCGGTCACCGGGAGGCCGGCCGCCTGCCAGGCCGCCAGTCCTCCGTCCAGCACCCGAGTTGCACCGTGGCCGATGTGGCGGAGGAGCCACCACAGCCGGGCGGCGACGGCCCCGCCCCGGTCGTCGTAGGCGACCACCTCGTGCTCGTCGCCGATCCCGAGCGCGCCCAGCGTCGCCGCCAGGGCCTCGGGTTCGGGTAGCGGGTGCCGCCCCGGCCCGGACGTCGCCGAGAGGTGCTCCTCGAGGTCCACGTACACCGCGCCGGGGATGTGGGCCTCCGCGTACGCCGCCCGGCCCCGTTCCGGCTCGCCGAGGTACCACCGGCAGTCGGCGATCCGGAGTCGGGGGTCGCCGGAGCGCCGGCTCAGCTCGCCCGCCTCGATCAGGGGGCCGGTCAGCGGCGGGTCGCCAGTCGGGCGAACGTGCGCCACAGGCGCCGGCCACCGCGACGCGGGTACCACCACAGCTCGCGACGCAGGCTCAGCTTGGCTTGGGACACGGCCTTCGGGTAGCAGAAGCTCCGCAACCCCTCCGGGCCGTTGCTGGCCCCGTAGCCCGAGTCGCCGACGCCTCCGAACGGCAAGTCGATCATGCCGTAGTTGACCAGGCAGTCGTTGATCGCCACCGTCCCCGTGTCCATCCGGGACGCCACGCGCTGCCCTCGTTCCTTGTCTCTCGTCCAGACCGAGCCGTGCAAGCCGTACCTCGAGTCGTTGGCCAGCTCGAGCGCGGCTTCTTCCCCTGGCACGCGCATCACCGCCAGCACCGGCCCGAACGTCTCGTCGCGCATCACGTCCATGGTGTGGTCGACGTCGACGAGCAGCGTGGGCTCGAAGAACATCCCCGGACCCGGCACCCGCTTTCCGCCCGTCACCACCGTGGCGCCCTTGGCGACCGCGTCGGCCACGTGGCGCTCGATGATGTCGAGCTGGGGCGGGTGGATGATCGGGCCGATGTCGCCACGGTCGCCGGCGCCGGCGTTCATGGGCTCCAGTGCCGACCGCAACTCGTCGAGGAAGCGGTCGTACACCGCTCCCACGACGTAGACGCGCTCCACCGAGATGCACGTCTGGCCGGCGTTCACCAGCCCGCCCCACACCGCGGCGCGAGCCGCCCGCTTGAGGTTGGCGTCCTCCAGCACGACCATGGCGTCCTTGCCGCCCAGCTCCAGCACCACCGGCGTCAGTGTCTCGGCGGCCTTGGCCGCCACCTTGCGGGCCACTGCGGGAGAGCCCGTGAACGAAACGACGTCGGCGGCCTCCACCACCGCAGCACCGACGTCCGCGGCGCCGTGCACGACCTGGATCACGCCGGATGGAAAGCCCGCCTCCTCGATCAGGTCGGCGACGAGCTGCCCGGAGAGCGGCGTGACCTCGGAGGGCTTGAGCACCACCGTGCACCCGGCCGCCAGGGCGTTCACCACGGGGCCGAACGGCAGTGAGAACGGGTAGTTCCACGGGGAGATCACGCCCGCCACGCCGTGCGGGTGGTACTCGACCCACGCCTTCGAATTCACGAACGGCATGCCGGAGCGGCGCTCCCTGCCCAGGATGTGGCCGGCCCGACGGACCAGGTAGTCGGTGATCGCCCCGGCCACCGACACTTCGGTGACCATGGCATCGTCCCGGTGCTTGCCGGTCTCGGTGGCGACCGTTTCGGCGATCCGGCCCGCGTTGGCCACCAGGACGCCCTTGAGGTCCCCGAGGTGGTGGCGCCGCTCCCCGTGGGATGGGGCAGGCCAGTCGATGAACGCCTTGCGAGCCCGCCCCGCCGCGGCGTGGACCTGGTCGGGGGTGGCGGCCGGAACCCGGCCGACCTCGGCCCCGGTGCGGGGGCTGTAGGAGACGATCTCTTCCATGGGCTCTCCAGTCAGATGGTGGGCTGGGGTCTCGGATTGGCCCGTGCCGGCCGTATGGGCGCCGGCCGCAGTGCCAGCGGGTAGGCGGCCAGCTCCCAGGGGCGGACGACCACCTGCCAGGCGAGCAGCACCGCGACGAGAGGCACTGCGAGCGGAGCGTCGATGCGGAGGCGGTTGTAGCTGAGGATGGAGCCGGCGAGGTGGGCGACGGGTTCGTTCCCGACGTGGAACGCCCACCGGCGCGGCGCCGGCCTGCTGACCAGGCTGAGGGCGAAGGCCTGACTCTCGATCTCCCAGCGCCTGCCCCACCACGAGCGCCGGACGATGCGGGCCAGCTCGTTTTCATCTTCTGCGGCGACGATCGTGCCCCAGCCGTGCGGCGCCAGCCGCCACTCGGTGCCGTCGGCCAGCAGCGCGGCGGACATCCGGTGATGCGGGAAGCGCTGCAGCACGGCCAGCTCGTCGCCGTTCTGAACGAGCCGCCACCGGTTGGAGGCCACGGGACTGAGCAGGCGGGCCGACCCACCCAGCATCCGGACCGGGGAGGCGCGTCGGATCATGCAGCAACGTTAGCGGCGCCGGGGCGGCGGTACCCGAGACGGCACGCGTACCATCGGCGGGTGCAGCTCCACCTGCTCGACGGCACCTACGAGCTCTTCCGGTCTCACTTCGGCGCGCCGCCGCGGGACGCCCCCGATGGCCGGGCGATCGGCGCCGTCCGCGGCATCGTGGCCTCGACGCTGGCGCTGCTCCAGGAGCCGCAGGTGACCCACCTCGGAGCGGCGTTCGACACCGAGATCCGCTCGTTTCGCAACAGTCTCTGGCCCGGGTACAAGACCGAGGCCGGCGTGCCCCAGGAGCTGCTCGACCAGTTCCCCATCGCGGAGAGGGCCCTGGAGGCACTCGGTGTCGCGGTATGGCGCATGGTCGAGTACGAAGCCGACGACGCCATCGCCACGGCTGCCGAACGCTACGGCGGCCGCTTCGACAAGGTCGTGATGCTCACGCCCGACAAGGACCTGAGCCAGTGCGTGGTCGGGAACCGCGTCGTCGGGTACGACCGCCGCAAGGGGGCCTTCATCGACGAGGACGGCGTGCGCGCCAAATTCGGCGTCGGCCCGGCATCGATTCCCGACTACCTCGCCCTCGTCGGGGACTCGGCCGACGGGCTGCCCGGAGTGCCCGGCTGGGGCGCCAAGTCGACGGCGGCCGTGCTGGCCCGCTACCTCCACCTGGAGCGGGTGCCGCTCGAGCCCGAGCAGTGGGACGTGACGGTGCGCGGGGCCGCCCGGCTGGGCGCGGCCTTCGTCGATCACCTGCCCCATGCGCTGCTGTTCCGGTACCTGGCGACGCTCCGGCGCGACGTGCCGATGCCGCCCGATCCGGCCTACCTCGAGTGGCAGGGCGTCCACCGGGAGCCGTTCGAAGAGCTGTGCGACGAGCTCGGGTTCGACGACCTCAGGGATCGTCCGCACCGTTGGGCGGCCCTCTGAGCGTCAGTGAGGGTGGTCGGCGAGGGCGCGTCGGGCCGCATTCCAGCCGCAGAGTCCGTGGGCGCCGGCGCCGGGCGGGGTGGCGGCCGAGCACAGGTAGAGCCCGGCGGCCGGGGTGCGGTAGGGGCGCAGGGTGGGCACCGGACGCGACAGGATCTGGCGCACGGTGAGGGCTCCCGTGGCGATGTCGCCGCCGACGTAGTTCGGGTTGTAGGCGGCCAGGTCGCCGGGTGCCATGACGTGGCGGGCGACGATCAGGTCGCGAAAGCCCGGCGCGAACCGCTCGATCTGGGCCTCGATGCGGCCGGTCATGTCCACCGTCGAGCCGTTGGGTACGTGGCAGTAGGCCCACAGCGTGTGCCGCCCGCCCGGCGCCCGGGTCGGGTCGAAGAGGCTCTGCTGGGCGACGAGCACGAACGGGCGCTCCGGGTGGCCGCCCGCGGCGACTTCCGCCTCGGCTGCGGCGATCTCCTCCCAGCTGCCGCCGACGTGGACGGTGCCGGCGTGGCGGGCGGCCTCCGATTCCCACGGGACCGGGCCGTCCAGCGCCAGGTCCACTTTGAAGGCGGCGGGGCCGTGCCGGTACCGGGCGAGGCGCCTCCGGTAGCGGGCCGGCAGCCGGTCGGCTGCGATGGCCGCCAGTGCGGCGGGGGCCACGTCGAACATCACGATCGGCGCCGGTGGGACCTCGGCGAGGGACCCCACCCTGGTCTCGGTGACGATCTCTCCCCCTGCGGCGGTGACCACTGCCGCCAGTGCCTCGGCGATCCGCTGCGACCCGCCCCGAGCCGCCGGCCAGCCGACGACGTGGCCCGCGGCCTGCAGCGCCAGGCCGACGCCCGCCGTGAACGGCCCGCCGAGCGGCGCGATCGCGTGGGCGGCCATCCCCGCGAACAGCCCCCGGGCCTCGTCGGTCCGGAACCTGCGTACCACCCACGACGCCGGCGCCGCCGCCCGCCACGCGAAGCGGGCCATCGTGACCGGGTGAGCCGGCACCGGGAGCAGGGGTCCGCCGATCGCGGCCGACACGCGCTCCCATTGATCGACGAGCGGGCCCAGCAGCTTGCGGTAGGCCCGGGCGTCCGGGCCGAGGCGCGAGGCGGTGGCGTCGAGCGAGCGGTCGAGCACGCCGGCCCGGCCGCCGTCGAGCGGGTGCGCCGCCGCATGGCGAGCATGAACCCACTCCAGGCCGTGCTCTTCCAGCCGCAGCGCCCGGAAGCACGCCGACGCCGCTCCCAGCGGGTGGATGGCCGAGCAGACGTCGTGGAGGAAGCCCGGCAGCGTCAACTCTGCGGTGCGCACGCCGCCGCCTATCTCGGGCGCGGCCTCCAGCACCAGCACCCGCCTGCCTGCCCTGGCGAGCGTGGCGGCGGCGGCCAGCCCGTTCGGTCCGGCGCCGACGACCACCGCGTCGTACTCGGGCATGGTGCCTCCCGGGGTTCGGCTTCCTATTCTGCCGGGTCAGCCGTCGGCAGGGGCCCCGCTCCGTTCCAGCCGCCGCGCGGCCTCGCGGGCCGGCATGATGTACCGGTAGCGGCCGGGCAGGAACGGGTTGGCCCGCCGCACCATGGCCAGGTTGGCGTCGAGCCAGCGGGCCCGCACCGGTCCCCAGTCGAATCCGTACATCTCCCGGAGCCGCTCCGGGAGGGTCCCCACGGCCGCGAATGCGATCAGCTTCCAGATCGGCTTGATGTGGGCCGGCACAGGGCCGGTGCGGATGAGGTCCCCAACCTCGCGGGCTACGTCGGTGATGATCAGGTCCGGACCGTTGGCGACGTCGTCGACATAGCGCACGGTGGCGGCGTATGTGGGCGGGATCACCGCGGGCGGCGTCAAGAGCAGCTCGGCGGCGAGGCGGTTCTCCGCGTGATAGCGGTCCTTGTCGGCTTCCGACAGGGGCTGGACCGTGAGCTCGTAGAACATCACGGTGCTCACCTCGAGGGCGGCGTGGACCCACAGCAGCAGCTCGGGGTCGAGCGCGTCGTAGCGCTTGCCGGTGACCGGATCGGTGCCGTGAATCACCCGGTGCAGCTTGTTGATGCGGTCTGCCGCCTCGCGGGCCTCCCGTTCACCTCCGAACGTCACCAGGTTCTGCATCGTGAGCGTGCGCAGCAGCCGGGCCCACGGGTCGCGGCGGTACCCGCCGGTCTGGCGAGCGCCGGCCGCCACCAGCGGGTGAGCTGCGTGCAGCAGCAGCGCCCGGGCGCCACCGAACAGCACCGTCGTGTGGCGGTTGACCTCCCACATGGCACTGCCGGGCCCGAAGAAGCCGGCGTCTCGATTCACCCGATGGAAGTTAGCGGGCTGCCTGCGCTGCGCCCGGTGGGGTCAAGTACGCGCAACTGGCAGCCGAAGTATGGGCTGATGGAAGCCGTGTCAACCGAAGGCGGAGCGGAGGACCGCGCCCCGATCTCGTTGGTGTCGCCCCATGCGCGATACGCGCGGGCCGTCGTGTGGGCTCTGGCGGCGGCGATCGTGACGGGGGCGGCGTGGTTCGGCGTCGTTTCCGTGTTCGACACGTGGATCGGGGCACCGGCGGCCGCGATCGGAGCGGGCGTCGGCTACGCAGTCCTGTTCGGGTCGGGCCGCCACCGGGGACGCATCCTGCAGGCCATCGCCGTCGCCGTGACCCTGGCTGCGATGCTGGTCGTCGCCAGCTTCGGAATGCGCGTGGTGACCGCCCGCGAGACCGAGGAGCTGGCGCGCCATGGGATCGACCACCTGCCGCTGCTGCTCGGCTGGCGCATCCACTGGAACCTGGTGGTGGCCAGCTTCGCCGCGGACGTGACCACGCTGCTGTTCTTCGGCCTGAGCCTGTGGGTGGCGGTGTCGGCGCCCAAGCGCTTCACCACCTACGGCTGAGTACCGCCGGCGCCGCGGATACGATGCCGGCGTGACGGCAACCCTCCAGCCCCGATGAGCGCGATACGCGTCACCGGCCTCGAGAAGCGCTACGGCGACACCCGGGCCGTCGCCGGGGTCGACCTGCACATCGACGAGGGTGAGGTGTTCGCGTTGCTGGGGCCCAACGGCGCCGGCAAGACCACCTCGGTGGAGATCCTCGAGGGGCACCGGCGCCGCGACGCCGGCGAGGTGGCCGTGCTCGGATTCGACCCGGAGAACGGCGGTCGCGAATTTCGGGCGCGCATCGGCATCGTGCTCCAGACTGCCGGCTTCGACCGCGAGCTGCGGGTGCGCGAGGCGGTGGCCCAGTACGCCGCTTTCTACCCGCGGCCCCGTCCGGTCGGCGAGGTCATCGAGCTGGTCGGGCTGGCCGACAAGGCCGAGGCCCGCGTCAAGACGCTGAGCGGCGGCCAGAAGCGCCGCCTCGAGCTGGCCATCGGGATCGTGGGCAACCCTGATCTGATCTTCCTCGACGAGCCCACCACCGGCTTCGACCCCTCCGCCCGTCGCCAAGCCTGGGAGCTGGTCCGCGACCTGCGTTCGCTGGGACGCACCATCCTGCTCACCACCCACTACATGGACGAGGCGCAGTACCTGGCCGACCGCGTGGCGGTGATCGCCAGCGGCCGGATCGTGGCCGAGGGTGAGCCGGACACGCTCGGAGGGCGCCAGATGCAGGCCGCCGCCATCAGCTTCCGCCTGCCGGACGGGGTGGCGCCGAGCGAGCTGCCGGCGGCGATCCCCGGAGACGCCGAGACGGCCGACGAGACAATCACGGTCCACACTGCCCGTCCCACCGCGGTCCTGAACGAGCTGACCGGATGGGCGATGCAGCGCGGCCACGAACTGGACCACCTCACCGTGGTGAGGCCCACCCTCGAGGACGTGTACCTCCAGCTCACCGGCGGGGAGGGCGGCGGCGATGAGTGAGGAGGCGCGGTTCCCGTCCGATGCCCGCCTGGCGTTCCTCCAGACCCGCTACCAGAACAAGCTGTTCTGGCGTACCGGCATAGCCGCCTTCTTCACCCTCGCGTTCCCGCTGATGTTCCTGATCGTGTTCACCGCCGTCTTCGGCAACGACGAGATCGAGCCGCTCGGCATCACCACCGCCCAGTTCTACGCGCCTGCGCTGGCAGTGTTCGCCGTGGCTTCGGCGACGTACACGAACCTGGCGGTGGGGACCGCCATGGCCCGCGACGAGGGCGTGCTCAAGCGGATCCGCGGCACCCCGCTGCCGCCGGCCATCTACATGGCGGGCCGGGTGGGCTCGGCGGTGTGGATCGCGTTCATCGCCGTGCTGATGATGATGACCGTCGGCGTCGTCTTCTACGGCGTCGAGATCATCGGATCCCGGGTGCCGGCCGCCACCGTCACGTTCGCGGTCGGCGTCGCTTCGTTTGCGGCGCTGGGCCTGATGGTGGCGGCGTTCGTGAAGGACGGCGAGTCCGCTCCCGCGGTGGCCAACGCCACGCTGCTGCCGGTGGCGTTCATCTCGGACATCTTCCTGCCGCCGACCGGGGACGCTCCGGCCTGGCTGCGCTTCGCAGGCGACTTCTTCCCGCTCAAGCACTTCACGACCGCCTTCAGCGGAGCCTTCAACCCACTGCTGGACGGCAGCGGGTTCGCGTGGTCGGCGGGGCCGGGCGAGTACGCCATCGGGGAGCATCTGGCGGTGATGGCGCTGTGGGGCGCCGCGGGCGTGTTCCTGGCGCTGCGCTATTTCCGTTGGGAGCCGCGCGGGCTGGAGCGCACCGGGGGCCGGCGGCGCCGGCGCCGGCGCGCCGGCGTCTGAGCGCATCCGACACCTTGTCGGGGCTGGGGTAGCGTGGGGATCACGCACGGGGAGGAGACCGGATGACCCACGAGACGGCCGGGTATGCAGCACACGCCGTGGACGCCGTCAAGATCTACGGCAAGGGCGACACCACCGTCCGCGCCCTCGACGGTGTGAGCGTGGCCTTCCGGCGCGGGGAGTTCACGGCGATCATGGGGCCGTCGGGGTCGGGCAAGTCCACCCTCCTCCACACCATGGCCGGCCTCGACTCCCTCACCTCCGGCCGGGTGTACATCGGCGACGTCGACCTCACCGGGCTCGGTGAGCGCCAGCTCACCCTGCTCCGCCGCGAGAAGGTCGGGTTCGTCTTCCAGTTCTTCAATCTCATCCCCACCCTCAATGCCGCCGAGAACATCGCGCTGCCGCTGCGGATAGCAGGGCGCCACCCGGACGCCGATTGGCAGGAGCAGGTGATCGCGGCGGTGGGCCTGGCCGATCGCCTCGCTCACCGCCCGGCAGAGCTGTCTGGCGGCCAGCAGCAGCGGGTCGCGGCGGCCCGAGCGCTCGTCAGCCGCCCCGAGATCGTGTTCGCCGACGAGCCCAGCGGCAACCTCGATTCGACGTCGAGCGCCGAGCTGCTCGCCTTCATGCGCACCGCAGTGCGCGACTTCGGACAGACCATCGTGATGGTGACCCACGATCCGGCCGCGGCCGGATACGCCGACCGGGTCGTGTTCCTCAAGGACGGCCGCATAGTCGACCAACTCGAGCGGCCGACGTCAGAGTCGATCTTCGACAGGATGAAGAAGCTCGAGGTGGGCGGTGGTTAGGGCGACCCTCAAATCGCTGCGCGCCCACTGGCTGCGCCTGCTGCTGACCGGGCTGTCGATCATGATCGGGGTGGCGTTCGTGGCGGGCACCTTCGTCTTCACCGACACGATCAACGCCACGTTCGACGACCTCTTCGCCGACAGTTTCGCCGGCACCGACATCATCGTCCAGGCCGAGGCCGAGTTCGCCCCCGGCTTCGCCGGCCCGCCGCCCGTTGAGGAGAGCGTGCTCGATGTGGTGCGGGCGGTGGACGGCATCGCAGTCGCCGAGGGCAACGCCTTCGGCTTCGCCCAGCTCGTGGACAAGGACGGCGAGGCCATAGCGCCCACCGGCCCGCCGACGCTCGGTGGGTCGTGGGCGGTCGACGAGCGCCTCTACGGCAACATCGAGCTCAGGGAGGGCCGCCCGCCGGAAGGCCCCGGCGAGATCACGGTCGACGCCCGGACTGCTCAGGACAACGATCTCGGCGTCGGCGACGTCGTCGACGTGCTGGTGCCGACGGGGCGGGTTCAGGCCGCAATCGTCGGCATCGTGGGGTTCGGTGAATCCGACAACCTCGCCGGGGCGACGTTCACCGGCTTCGAGCTACGGGAGGCCCAGAGGGTGCTCGGCCTCGACGGCAAGTACTCGTCGATCACGGCGGTGGCCGAAGCCGGTCTGACGCCCGAGGCGCTTCGGGACCGGGTCGCGGCCGCGGTCCCGCAAGGGGTGGAGGTCGTCACCGCTGCCGACGAGGCGGCCGAGCAATCCGAGGCACTCAAGGACGCCTTGGGTTTCATCGGTACCGTGATCCTCGTATTCGCCGCCGTCGCTGTCTTCGTGGCGGCGTTCATCATCCAGAACACATTCAGGATCATCGTCGCCCAGCGGACGCGTGAGATGGCCCTGCTGAGGGCGGTGGGCGCCACCGGCGGGCAAGTGGTGCGCATGGTGGTGGTGGAGGCTCTGATCGTCGGCGTGGTGGCGTCCGCGCTGGGCCTGATCGTGGGCTTCTTCGTGGCCGTCGGGCTGCAGGGAATGATGGCGGCGGCCGGTTTCGACCTGCCGTCCACCGACCTGCAGCTTGCGCCCCGCACGATCGTCGCCGGGCTCGCTGTCGGTGTGCTGGTGACGGTGGGCGCCGCCATCCTGCCGGCGCGGCGGGCGGCGGGCGTACCGCCGGTGGCCGCCCTGACCGGTGTATCGGCACAGCGCACCGGCTCCATGGCGCGGCGGGCCCGGATGGGCGCCATCACTCTGGCGGCCGGGATCGGGCTCGTCGTGCTCGGGCTCTTCGAGCCGGTGGACCTGGGCATCAACCCGCTGCTGATCGTCGGCGGTGGCGGCCTCGTGGTGTTCATCGGGGTGTCCGTGCTCAGCGTTCTGGTGGTGGAGCCCGTGTCGCGGATGGTGGCGGCGCCGATCGTCGCCCTCGGCAAGGTCAGCGGACGGCTGGCACGCGACAACGCCATCCGTCGCCCGCGGCGGACGGCGGCGACGGCGTCGGCGCTGATGATCGGCTTGGCGCTGGTCGGGTTCTTCTTCATCCTCGGCGCCTCGATCAAGGCGACCACCGGGGCGGCGATCGAAGACACGTTGCGCGCCGACTACGTGATCACCGTCGAGGGCTTCAGCGGCGGCTTGCCGACGACGTTCGCCCAGGAGCTGGCGGAGCTGCCCGAGGTGAGCGCGGCGACTGCGCTCCGGCTCAACTTCTGGAGCCGCGACGGCAGCGACGAGATCCTGGTGGGCGTCGACGCCACCAACGCCGACCAGACGGTCTTTCTTGACGTGCGCCAGGGGAGCCTGGAGGCGCTCGCCGACGGGGGGGTGTTCGTCTTCGACGACACCGCAGAGAGCGAGGGCTGGGCCGTGGGGGACACGATCCCGATGGGATTCGCCGCAACCGGGCTGCAGCAGGTGCCGATCGTCGGGATCTTCGCCGAGCGCAACGCCCTTCCGCAGGGCTCGCCGTTCCTCGTGGGCCTCGACTTCTACGAGCAGAACTTCTCCGAGCAGCTCGACTTCGCCATCGGAGTGCGGGCCACCTCCGACGTGGACCTCGCCGCCGCTCGGGAGGCGGTCGAAACGGTGGCGGCGGCCTATCCGAGCGCCGTCGTGGAAGACCAGACCGAGTTCCGGGAGTCCCAGGAGGGACAGGTCGACTTGCTCCTCAACCTCTTCAACGGCCTGCTGTTCCTGGCAGTGATCATCGCCTTGTTCGGCATCACCAACACGCTGGTGCTGTCGGTCTTCGAGCGGACGCGGGAGATCGGCCTGCTGCGGGCCGTCGGCATGAGCCGCTGGCAGGTGCGGAGGATGGTCCTGTGGGAGTCCGTCGTCGTGGCGGTGATGGGCGGTCTGCTCGGCGCCGTGGTCGGGATGTTCTTCGGGGTCGTCGTCGTGCAGGCACTGGGGCGGTTCGGCGTCGACGTGCTGGCCATCCCCTTCGCACAGATCGCATTCCTCGTTGCGTTCGCCGCGCTGGTCGGCGTCCTCGCCTCGATCTTCCCGGCGCGGCGGGCGGCCCGCACCGACATCCTGGAGGCCATCGCCAC
>CAYGCW010000032.1:0-14616 GCA_964348465.1 uncultured Acidimicrobiia bacterium
CCTCCTCCCGGGCGACCCGCTCCGCCTCCTCCCGGGCGACCCGCTCCGCCTCCTCCCGGGCGACCCGCTCCGCCTCCTCGCGGGCGACGCGTTTGGCGGCTTCTGCCGCCTGCAGGTCGGCTTCCTCTTTGGCGATGCGCTCGGCGGCCACGGCCGCTTCTCGCTCCGCCTCCTCCCGGGCGAGCCGCTCCGCCTCGGCTGCAGCGAGCTGCTCGGCCTCGGCTGCGGCGAGCTGCTCGGCTTCTGCGGCGGCCAGCCGCTCGCCCTCCTCGCGCTCGAGGCGGGCCGCCTCTGCTGCCGCCAGCCGCTCTGCCTCCTCTGCGGCGCGTCGCTCGGCATCTTGTCTTGCGATGCGCTCGGCTTCCTCGCGGGCAACCCGCTCGGCCTCCTCGCGAGCGATCCGCCGCGCCTCCTCCGCCGAGAGGCGCTCTGCTTCGGCCCGCGCCGCCTCCTCGGCCGCGCGCGCCGCAGCCGCCTCCTCCGCAGCGACGCGCTGGGCGTCGACGTCGGCCGCCGCCCGCAGCTCTGCCTCCTCACGTGCCGCCCGTTCGGCCTCCTCCCGGGCGCGCTGCATCTCCTCGCGGGCGACCCGCTCTGCCTCCTCCCGGGCGACCCGCGCCACCTCGTCCCGGGCAAATTGGTCGGCCTCGGCACGGCGGGCCTCTTCTTCGCGGGCAGCGCGCTCGCGGGCGGCCGCTTCGGAAGGCGCCACCGCCGGAGACGACGACGCCGTCGACCACTCGATCACAGCGTCGGCCGGGGCGGTGGTGCTCTCGGCACCGCGACGCGGTGGCGATGGGGGTGGCTCCGCCACCGGCGGAGCGGGAGGCTGGGGAGCGAGAGCCTCGGTGCGCAGCTCTTCGTAGACGTCTACCGAGGAGCCGGCGGCGTACTCGGGGACCTCGTCGAGCGGAGCGGGAGGCGGGAGCTCCTCGCCCTCGTCGCGGCGCCGGAAGAGCGCAAACGCCCGCCGGCGACGCGGCGGCTCCCGGACGACCTGCTCGGCGACGAACTCACGCTCGGGTGCGTCCAGGTCGCTGTCCCACTGGGGATGCCAAGGGTCACCCGGGTGCGGTTCGAACCCCTGGTCACCTCCGCCCGTCACGGCTCTTCTCCCTGACGTCTTCCATCCGAGTCCACCGGAAGAGAACGCGCCGCCAGCGCAGCCGGCGCGTCACACCTCCAGCAGCTCTTCCTCCTTGTGCTTCAGCAGGCCGTCGAGCCTTTCGACGAGCCTGTCGGTGATGTCCTGCAGCTCCTTCTCGGCCCGATGGACGTCGTCTTCGGACACGTCACCTTCGAGCGCTTCGATGTCGTCCTTGATGTGGCGGCGAACGTTGCGGATCGCCACCCGGCCCTCCTCGGCCATGTGGCGGACGACCCGGATCAGATCGCGGCGCCGCTCCTGCGTGAGCGGAGGGAAGGCCAGGCGAATGACCGTGCCGTCGTTGGACGGATTCAGCCCCAGGTCGGAGCTCTGGATGGCCTTCTCGATGGCTCCGATGGAGTTCTTGTCGTACGGCTGCACGACCAGGAGGCGCGGCTCGGGCACCGAGAACGACGCCAGCTCGCGCAGCGGCGTCTGAACGCCGTAGTAGTCGACGCTGATGCGGTGGAGGATGGCCGGATTGGCCCGCCCGGTGCGCACGGTGGCGAACTCGCCTTGCGTGTGCTCGACGGCCTGCTCCATCTTCGCCTCGGCCTCGGCGAGCAGGTCTTTGATCACTGCGCCTCCTCAGCGGATCAGCGTGCCCACCGGCTCGCCGCGCACCGCCCTGGTCACGTTTCCGGGCTCCACGATGCTGAACACCCGGATCGGCAGATCGTTCTCTCGGCACATCGTAATAGCGGTGGTGTCCATCACCTGGAGTCCCTTTGAAATTACGTCCATGTAACTTATCTCGGTCAACAGGGTAGCCGCAGGATTGCGCTCGGGGTCGTCGTCGTAGACGCCGTCGACCTTGGTGGCCTTGAGGAACACCTCGGCACCGATCTCGGCGGCCCGCAGGGCGGCCGCCGTGTCCGTGGTGAAGAAAGGGTTGCCCGTGCCGCCGGCGAACACCACCACCCGCCCCTTCTCGAGGTGGCGGATGGCGCGGAGGCGGATGTAGGTCTCGGCGACCTGCTGGATGGGGATCGCGGTCTGGACGCGGACCGGCTCGCCGGCGTGCTCGATGGCGTCGCGTAGCGCCAGGGCGTTGATGACGGTGGCCAGCATCCCCATGTAGTCGGCGTTGGCGCGGTCCATCCCCTTGGCAGTGGAGCTGAGCCCGCGGAAGATGTTGCCGCCGCCGACGACGACCGCCACCTCGTGGCCCTCGCCGTTCACCTCGGCGATCTCCTCGGCGACTCGCTGGACGGTCTTGGGGTCGATGCCGTACCCGGTGTCCGGGTCGGCGAAGGCCTCCCCCGACAGCTTCAGCACGACCCGGCGGCCCACCTAGCGCCCCTCCCCCACCGCCAGCCGGGAGAGCCGGACGACGTCGATGTTCTCGCCGAGCTTGGCGGTCAGCTCCTCCATCCAGGCACCGATCGTGCCCTCGTACCGCTCGGGGTTCACGAACTCCTGGTCGTACAGGACGTTGTCGGCGTAGTACGACTTCAGCTTGCCGTCGACGATCTTGTCGATGATGTGGTCGGGCTTGCCCTCGTTGCGTGCCTGGGCGGCGATGAGCTCGCGTTCCTTGGCGATCACGTCGTCGGGGACGTCCTCCCGGCGCACGTAGGACGGCCGGAGCGCCGCCACGTGCATGGCCACGTCGCGGGCGACCTGCTGGAAGTCCTCGGACTTGGCGACGAAGTCGGTCTCCGAGGCCAGCTCGACGAGAACGCCGATGACCGGACGGTCGGCCTGGTAGTGGAGGTAGTGGCCGATGGTGCCCTCGGTCTGGGCGCGGCCGGAACGCTTCTTGGCGTCGGCGAGGCCCTTCTCCCTGAGGATGTCGCGGGCCCGTTCGAAGTCGCCGCCTGCCTCCTCCAGAGCGCGCTTCGCGTCCATCATCCCGGAGCCGGTCTCCTGGCGCAGCTTCTGCACTTCCTTGGGATCGATCATTCCCGGCTCTCCTGGCTCTCGGTGGCGGGATCGATGGCGCCCACCTCGACCGGGACCTCGTCGGCTGCGATATCGGCGGGCGCCTCTCCTGCCGCCGGCGGGACCGGCTCGTCGGTGTCGTCGGCGCCCTCGGCTCCGGCCTGCGCCAGGCGGCGGCCCTCGACGCAGGCGTCGGCGGCGACCGCCGCCAGGAGCTGGGCGGCTCGGATGGCGTCGTCGTTGCCGGGGATGACGTAGTCGACCACGTCCGGGTCGCAGTTCGTGTCCACGACGGCGACGATCGGGATTCCGAGGCGCTGCGCCTCGGAGACGGCGATGTCCTCGGTCTTGACGTCGACCACGAACACGGCGTCCGGCGTTCGGCTGAGCTGGCCGACACCGCCGAGGACGGTCTGCAGCTTCTGCAGCTCCCGCCGCAGGCGCAGCCGCTCTTTCTTGGGGAGGGTCTCCATCTCCCCCGAGGTGTCCATGCGGCGCAACTCGTGCATGTAGAGGATGCGCTTGTGGATGGTGGCGAAGTTGGTGAGCATGCCGCCCAGCCATCGGTGGTTGACGTAGGGCATCTGGGCACGCTCGGCCTCGCTCTGGACGACCTGACGGGCCTGCTTCTTGGTGCCGACGAAGAGGACGGTGCCGGAGTCGGCGACGGTGTCCCGCAGGAAGTGGTACGCCTCTTCGATGCGCTCCATCGTCTGCCGAAGGTCGATGATGTGGATGCCGTTGCGCTCCCCGAAGATGTACGGGGCCATCTTGGGATCCCACCGCCGGGTCTGGTGCCCGAAGTGGACGCCCGCCTCCAGCAGCTGTCTCATGGTGACTACAGCCACGGATTCCTCCTGGTTCCGGTTGGTGCCTCCGCCCACCCTTCGGGCCTCCGCAGGGCACGCGTGTGCCCCGACCGGGGAGGTTGCGGTGGACGTGCGGATTGCGGCCGGGAGTGTAGCAGCGGCCCGGTGCTGTCCCGGGCCGCTATGCAGCACGACGTCAGTGTCGGTACGACGGCTCGATCATCCGGTTGCGCAGGCTCATGACGGCTTTGGTGTGGATCTGGCAGATGCGCGACTCGGTGACGTCGAGAACGGCGCCGATCTCGGCCAGGGTAGTACAGGGTGACCACGAGCCGCTCTCGGTCGGGTAGGCGGCTGATGGCGTCGGCGAGGAAGTGGCGCATCTCCTGCTTCTCGAACCCGCCGGTGGGATCGGTGTCGCGGGGGTCGGCCATGAGGTCCCCGATCGACCCCGAGTCTCGCTCGTTCGGATTGAGCAGCTCGTCGAGGGCGATCAGGCCCAGGTTGGCGATCTCGGCGAGCGCTTTCTGGAGCTCCTTCAGGGACCAGCCCACGTGGGCCGCCAACTCGGTCTCGGAGGGGGTGCGCTGCAGGGAGTGCTCGAGCTCGGCGAGGGAGCGCTGGATCTCCCTGGCCCTGGCGCGCACCGAGCGGGGCACCCAATCCAGGGCGCGCAGCTCGTCGAGGATCGAACCCTTGATCCGGTTGACGGCGTAGGTCTCGAACTTGAAACCGCGCTCCGGCTCGAACTTGTCGATGGCGTCGATGAGCCCGAACATGCCGTACTGGACGAGGTCGGCATGCTCCACGTTGCGAGGCAGGCCGACGCCCACCCGGCCGGCCACGAACTTCACCAGCGGCGAGTAGTGCAGGATCAGGCCCTCGCGCGCGGCAGGGTCCTGGGAGCCCTTGTACCGCTCCCAGAGCACGCCGACGTCGGTTTCGGCGCGCTCAGGCGCGCGGGTGGCTTCGCTCATAGGTCGACCTGAGGTGTTCGCGGGTCACGGCCGTGTAGATCTGGGTCGTGCCCAGCTCGACATGGCCGAGGAGTTCCTGCACGGTTCGTAGATCGGCACCATTTTCGAGAAGATGAGTGGCAAATGCGTGGCGCAGCGCGTGCGGAAAAGTGCCCGCCCGGCGGCGCACGACCCGGCGAATACCCCGCGTGTCCATGGGGCCGCCGCGCTTGCCCACCCACATGGCCCTTCCGGCACCGGCCTTTGCCAAGGCGGGGCGGGAGTATTCGAGGTAGGCGCGCAGCGCGTCCCTGGCCGATCGGCCCAGCGGCACTACCCGCTCCTTGCCACCCTTACCGACCACTTTAAGTAGTTGAAAGTCGCGAAAATCGTCCACAGATAATCCTGCTGCTTCCGAGACTCTGACCCCGGTTCCGTAGAGAAGTTCCAGGAGTGCCCGGTCGCGGACGTCCTCGGGGTCGGTGCCGGAGATGCCATCGAGGAGCGCGGAGAGGGAGCGGGCGGGAACGGTACGGGGCAGGGTGCGGGGCCGCTTCGGCTGGGGAACGCCCGCAGCCGGGTTGGCGGCGATCAAGCCGCGGCGGGCGGCATCGGCCAGGAAGGCCCGCGCCGCCGACGCCTTACGGCCAATCGAACGGCGGGCGTAGTTGCGGGTGTCGAGGTGGGCGAGGAAGCGGCGCACGGTGCGACGCTCGACGTCGCCGAGAGAGCGGGCCCCGGCCCGGTCGACGAAGGCGAGGAACTGGGCCAGGTCGCGGCGGTAGGCGGCGACCGTGTGGGGCGACAGCCGGCGCTCGTCGCGCAGGCGGCGCAGGTAGTCGTCGAGGTGCGGAGCGGCCCAGGAGGGCACGTCGGGGATGGGTGCCACCGCCCCATCCTGTATCACGCGTCGCGGTTAGTCAACAACCTTCTGTGGTCGGAGCCGCGAAATCCGCGCTTCACGCCCGCTTCGCCAGGTAGAGGTCGGTGGAGTACGGCACCGCGATCCGGTCGGCATCGGCGCCGGAGAGGATGTCGGCGACCCGGGTGGCGACCCGGTCTCGCTCGGCGGCGGGAAGGTTGGCGACGAAGCTCGTCGACAGCACCCTGGCGACGACGTCTTCGGCCGATTGGTGGACGATGTTGGGAAAGCGCAGATGTCGGGCCGGCCCGAAGCCGGGGCTGGCGGCGAGCGCATCCTGCCAGATCCACGTGTCCCGGGAGTACTGGGGGGCAGCGTCGCGGTATTGGTCGTAGACGGGTTCGATCGCCGACCACGGCCACGAGTCGCTGTCCCGCTCGTTCCAGGTGAGCGCCAGCCCGCCGCCGGCGCGCAGCACCCGCGCCGCCTCGCCGACCGCCACCGGGGCGTCGAACCAGTGGAACGCCTGCGCGGCGACGACGGTGTCGGCGACGGCGTCTCGCAACGGAAGCCGCTCGGCGGCGGCGCCCAGAACCCGCGCCGCGGGCAGCGCCGCCCGCAGCACGGCGACCATCCCCGCCGCCGGCTCGACCGCCACGATGGCCGCCCCGGTGGCGGCGAGCTGGCGGGTGAGCTGGCCGGCGCCGGCGCCGAGGTCGACGACGGTGGTGGCGGGCCCGAGGTCGAACTCGGCCGCGATGGCGGCGACCGCGGCCGCCGGATAGGCAGGCCGGGCGCGGTCGTAGACGTCGGCGACGGAGCCGAATGCGACGGTCGGGTCGAGGCCGCTCATCGCCTCCACGGTATCGGCGCCGGGGGCGAGGGCCGTTCCCACGCCCGAACGAGGCCCGGGTCAGCCGTAGCGGTCGACGAAGGCGCGTAGCCCGGCGCGCAGCGCCCGTTCGGCCTCCAGGCCCGTGGCCCCTGGCGCAAGATGGGCAAGGGAGACCGCGATGCGGTGGGGCCGGGTCTCGGCGCGCGCGGCGCCGTCCTTCTTCCACCGGCGGCGGGCGCAGCGGTACCGCTGGACGACGACGGGCACGGCCGCTCCTGCCAGCTCGACGATGACCTGCACGCCGGCGCCGGGGACCGGAGCGTCGTCGACGATCGCTGCCGCCACCGCTTCGACGGCGGCGGCCAGGTCGCCGGCCCGCCGCGGCGGAGCAGCGCACAGCGACCGCAGAGCCTCCTCGACAGAGGGCAGGGCGCCGTCCCAGCGGTCCCCGGCGACGTAGCGCACGCCCGCGATCTCGTAGGGCGCGAGCGAGGCCGAGGCCTCCTGGACGTGCTCGATCGCTCCGCCGCCCCGGCAACGGCCTGCGGGCGCCGCGCCCCCCGCCGGGACCGCACGGTCGCCGCCGCGCCGGCCGCGCCACCACCATGCCGCGCCAACGAGGACGATCGCCGCTGCGGCGCCGACCAGCGCCGGCACCACGTCGTCGGCCGCGACCTGCCCGAGGGCCGCAGCGGCCGCAATCTGGGGGGCTCCCATGCCGCCTCTTCGTCCGTCCGTCGGGAGCGTACCGGCCGGTGCAGTCAGCTCATGAAGACGGCGAGATCCGCGGCGGCTGCCTCGACGCGGCTGCGGGCGGCCTTGGAGAGCGGGACGAACGGCTCGATGGTGACCGCGCCATCGTCGTATCGCCAGGACCCGGCTACCTGCCCGTCGACGAGGAAGGTCGGGCGGGATTGCGGAGTGCGGGTGTTGAACACCAGGGAGCGGTGCTCTTCGGGAAGGATCTGCGTGCGGCGGGCATGCACGAGCAGGGTGGCGTCCCAGGTGCCCAGGAAGCGGACGCCGGGCGGCGGCGTGCCCCGGCCGGGCAACGGAGCCCGCGGCACGTCCAGCAACTCGGCGCCATCCTCGCCGCGGAAGTGGCGGAGCCGGAGACGCTCTAGCACCGGGCCGAGCACTCCCATCGGGAGCTGGGTGAAGGACGCCACGTCCGCGGCCGCGGCCGGGCCGAAGGCGCCCAGGTAGCGGCGGACCAGCAGGTCGCGACCCGCGTCCGGATCGGCGTCGCCGGGACCGAGCCACCGTTCCGCCAGGCCGTAGAGGTCGGCCCGCCGCTGCTCCCAGGTGCCCGACGGCGGCACCCGCACCAGGTGCAGCCACATGCCGACGCCGTTCCAGGTGGCGGCATCGAGGCCCAGCTCGTCGCAGACCTCCTTGCGGCGGCGGGGTCCGTCCGCAAGGGCGTCGCGAACGGTGTCCACGGCGCGGGCCATCTCGGCGTCGGTCACGTGGTGGCCGGCGGCGCGCCGCCACCAGACCCGCCGCGGCTCCTCGATGGCTGCCGCGAGCGGCCAGTAGTCGGCGCGGGACACGATGTGGATCGTCGCTCGCATCAGCGTGCCCTGCACGACCGACTTGCGGACCAGCGCCCGGGTGAGGTCGTCGCGAGCGAACCCGGCCAGCCGGGCCCGCAGCCCCAGGTAGGCGGAGGGGGCGTACTGGGCCTGGATGCCTCCCATTCGCTCCACCGCCCGGGGCAGCGACCCCGCGTATGGCTCGAGCAATCCCTGGCGGGCCAGCAACGCCAGGCGCAGTTCGCCGGTCGACAGGGTGCGGGGCGCCATGGCGGGAGCTTACGTACGGAGTCCGCAGCCGGTTGGGCCGATGCCGGGCACAGCCGGTTGGGCCGGTGCCGGCCGTCCGGGACGCCGAACACGCCCACACTGCAACTCCGCCGCCAGACCCTTGCGCAGAGGGCTCATAGTCCGATACATTGGAGGCGAGCAGCCGCCCAGGGAGCCGCCGAGTGAGACAACCGAGCAGCAAGGGCCACGCCACGGTGCCGGGGACGACGGCAGAGGCGCCGGCCACGACCGGACCGGAGCTCGAGCGCGGCGGGTTCGACAGGGCCCGGGTGATCCACCTCGACACCTACATCTCGGACGCCAAGGTCGCCCAGGACCCGACGGCCAACAACCCCGACGTCGGGGACCTGCGAGTCGCCAACTAGCCGGGTCAGATGCTCTCGGCTTCTCCGGCCGGACGCTCCCCTTGCACTTCTGTGCGCTGGATCCACTGGAAGCCGCGGCGCGGCGTGATGATCCCGATCTCGATGGGCCCTCCCACGCCCGGCCATGAACCCGGGTGGGCGAGCGTCCCGTAGGTCAGCCGCTGGGTGTCGATCGTGGTGCGAATCGCGAACACCGCGAAGTCCACGGCGTCCTGCAGATTGAGCACCGGGAACGGGATCAGGTACTCGAGGCCCTCGATGCTGGGCCGCAGCGCCTCCAGGTGCTCCTCCAGCCCGGCCTCCGACACCAGGTGGTCCAGCAGGTCGAGGTCGGCACCCTTGACGAGCCTGCGGATCACGTCGGTCTGGCCCCGCCACACCGCTCCCGGCGAGTCCGAGCGCAGCGCCACCGCGACCGTGCGGCTGGGCAGGAACACCTCGACCGCCTTGCCGACGCCGTCGTCGAAGCCGGCGACGATGAATCCCAGCACCTCGTGACCTTCTTCGGGGCGCTCGTCGAGCCCGTCCTCGAAGTGCCGCTCGATCCGCTTGCCGAAGAACTCGGCGAGCCGGGCCGCCATCTTCTCGGGACCCGGTGTCTCTCCGTCGAGGTCGACGGCGAACTGGGCCATGTGGTGAGCGATGTTGCGGTTCGTGAGAAACGCCCACCCGTAGGTGACGATCCCGCACCCGCCGACCCGGAACACCTTGTGGGTGTAGTCGCTGAGCACCCGCACCGGGGTTCCCCCCCGGGTGGTGCGGCTGTCGGCGGCGAGGACGATCCCGTCGCCCGACACCACTCCGATCGCGACCGTCATCCCAACTCCGTCCCGGCTCGACGTCCCGAGATGCTACCGGGTGAGCCCCCGCCGCCGAGGAGGACCCCGAGCGGCCCCGTAGCGGCTTGACGGGCTCACGGGGCGTAGACCAGGTCGCCCTGCCGGCGGAGGCGGCCGGCTGCCTCGAGGGCGCCGACGCGGGCGAGGACGTCGGTGACCCCCAGGCCGAGAGTGCTGGCCAGGTCGTCGATGGAACGGGCCCTGCCGCCCACGAGCGCGCCCAGCACGTCGCCCGCCGGAGGCGCCGGCGCGGCCGTGGGCGCGGGTGGACCGAGGATCAGGGTCAGCTCCTCGATGAGGTCATCGGGGCCGAGCACCGGATGGGCGCCGTCGCGGATGAGCAGATTGCACCCGACCGAGGCCGGGCGATCGACGTCGCCTGGCACCGCGAAGACGGTCCGGCCCTGTTCGGCACCGAGCACCGCGGTGATGAGCGCCCCGCCGGTGCGCGCCGCCTCCACCACCACGACCGCTCCGGACATCCCGGCGATGATCCGGTTGCGGGGTGGGAAGCGCCAGCCGTCGGGGCGGGTGCCCGGGGGGTACTCGGTCACGACGGCGCCGCCGCCTGTGACGAGCCGCTCCCCCAGCGTCCGGTGCTCGGGCGGGTACCACACGTCGATGCCCGAGCCGAGCACGGCCACCCCGACGCCGCCGGCCTCCACCGTCCCCCGGTGGGCGGCGCCGTCGATGCCCCGCGCCAGCCCGCTCACGAGTATCCAGCCGGCATCGGCCACGGCCCGGCCGAACGACTCGGCCAGCCGCCGTCCGTATCCCGAGCAGCGACGGGTGCCGACGACCGCCACGGCCGGTCCCGGTGACACCTCGCCGCGCACGAACAACAGGTCGGGCGCGTCGGGGAGGCCGGCCAGCGTCGGCGGGTAGCCCGGCTCGTCCGCCAGCACCACGGTGACGCCGAGCCGATCCAGTTCGGTCCGCCGCTCCGCGGCCGCCACCTGCACTGCGGCGCGGGCCTGCGGCGCCGCCGGGATCTGCCCATTCGCCACGGCCCGCACGACTGCCGCGGCGCTCCCCCACTCCGCCAGCAGCCGCCGCGCCCGATCCGGGTGGAAGCCTGCGTAGGCGAGTTGCAGACAGGAGTCGGCGCTCATCCGTCCCCCCGGTACGCCAGCGCCTCCGCCATATGCGGGCGCGCCACCTGCTCGGTGCCGGCCAGATCGGCCACGGTGCGCGCCACCCGACGCACCCGATCCCAGCCGCGGCCGGTGAGCCGCAAGCCGTCGACGGCTTCGCGCAACAGCTCCGATGCGGCCGCCTCGACCGGCATGCCGTCCAGGACCGACCGGGGCAGGTCCCGATTGAGAGAACCCCGGGCAGCCTGGCGCTGCCGCGCCGCCACCACCCGGTCCCGCACCTCAGCCGTCGATTCGCCTCCCGGCCCGGCGAGCGCGTCGACGTCGAGCCGCGTCACCGGCACCCGGATGTCGAACCGGTCCACCAGCGGCCCGGTGAGCCGGCGCCGGTAGCGGTCCCGCCCGCGTTCCGAGCACTGACAGCTCCGCCGGTCGTCCGTGCTGAACCCGCACGGGCATGGGTTCGTGGCCGCCACGACCTGCGCCGCACAGGGGAAGGTGAGCGACGCGCCTTTGCGGGCCACCGTCACGATGCCCTCCTCGAGCGGCTGGCGGAGGGCGTCGAGAACCGACGGCGGGAACTCCCCCAGTTCATCCAAGAAGAGCACCCCGCAGTGGGCCATCGTCAGCTCGCCCGGGACCGGCACGCCGCTGCCGCCGCCGATCAGTGCGGCCAGCGTGGCCGAGTGGTGTGGCGACCGGAACGGCGGCAGCCCGCCGGGGGGCCGGCGCCGGCCGGCGGCCGCCCACGCCTGTGCGACCTCCAGGCCCTGCTCGGTCGTGAGCGGCGGCAGGATGCCCGGGAGGCAGCGCGCCAGCAACGTCTTGCCGGCACCGGGCGGCCCGGTCATGAGCAGGTGGTGGCCGCCCGCCGCGGCGACCTCCAGCGCCCGGCGCGCCATGAGCTGGCCCCGCACCTCGGCGAGATCCGGCCCGCCCTGCGCCCGGCAGTCCGAGTCCGGAATGGCTTCGCCCGGCGCGTCCCCGAGCGCCACGGCCACCGCGTGGGCCAGCGAGGTGACCGCCCGCACGTCGGCACCGGGCACCAGAGCTGCCTCGGCCGCCGATTCCGGCGGCAGCACGCACGGCATCCCCAAGTCGCGGGCCACGATGCCAGCAGCGAAACCGCCCCGGGCGGATCGCAACGAGCCGTCCAGCGCCAACTCGCCGAGTGCCACCACCCGGGTCGGCGCCGGCTCCACCAGGCGTGCGGACGCGAGCACTCCCAACGCGATCGGCAGGTCGTAGGCAGAGCCCGCCTTCGGGAGGTCCGCCGGCGCGAGGTTGACGGTCACGGTGCGGCGGGGGAACTCGTACGACGAGGAGGCGAAGGCGGCCCGCACCCGCTGGCGGGCTTCCCGGACGGCGGTGTCGGGAAGGCCGACCAGAGACAGCACCTCGCGGTACCCGCCCGTATGCACTTCGACCCGGACCGGCTGCGGCTCGACTCCGACGAGGGCGACGGAGGTGGTGGCGGCGAACATAGTTGGCAAGGTACGGGGTGGGTATGACACGGCCCGGGACCCGACCGCCGGCCCGGCTCGCCGCCGGCGCCGGCATCCTCGACGGCAGCTTCTCCCACGCTGCCACAGTCGCCGCCCTCTGCGCCGCACGCGCGAAGCAGGCCCGATTAGGTTCGCTCCGGACGCAGCGAGAGCGAGGATCGATGAGAACGAAGGCGGCCGGCCCGGCTCGTGACGCCCCGGTGGGTTCCCGCTCGTGATCGACCTCGCCTCCACCGGCGCCGTCGACCTGGCCGCCGCCATCAGGACAGGCGAGGTGTCGAGCCGGGAGGCGCTGTACGTGCTTCTCGACCGGATACGCGACCTGGACGGGCCGATCAACGCCGTCGTGGCGACCGACATCGAACGGGCCGCCGAGCGGGCAGGCGCCGCCGACCAGGCGGCCGCCCGGGGAGAGTGGTGGGGATCCCTGCACGGCGTGCCGATGACCGTCAAGGACTCCTTCGAAGTCGCCGGCATGCCGACCACGTCGGGCTCCCCGACGCTGGCCGACCACGTCCCGGAGACCAACGCCGCCGCCGTACAGCGGCTGCTGGAGGCCGGGGCCGTGGTGTTCGGCAAGACCAACCTGCCCCTGTGGGCCGGCGACCTCCAGTCGTACAACGACGTGTACGGCACCACCGGCAACCCCTGGGACCTGGGCCGTACGCCGGGCGGGTCGTCGGGCGGGTCGTCGGCGGCGGTGGCGGCCGGGTTCACACCGCTGGAGTTGGGCAGCGACATCGCCGGGTCGATCCGCAACCCGGCCCACTTCTGCGGCGTGTACGGCCACAAGCCCACCTACGGGGTGGTGTCGATGCGGGGCCACATCCCCGGCCCGCCGGGCATGGCCCGCCGCTCCGACCTGGCCGTCGCCGGGCCGCTGGCCCGAACCGCCGCCGACCTGGCGCTCGGGCTCGACGTCCTCGCCAGTCCGGCGAACGACGACGCGATCGCCTGGCGGCTGGAGCTGCCGCCGCCCCGCCACGACGAGCTGGGCGACTTCCGGGTGGCGGCGTGGCTCGACCACGAGCGCTGCCCGGTGGACGCCGAGGTGGCCGCCGTCGTGGATGGCGCGGTCGGCGCCCTGGAGGCTGCGGGGGTCGCGGTCGATCGAGAGGCGCGGCCCGACGTCGACCCGGTCCGCAGCGACTACGTCTACCAGCGGCTGCTCTTGTCCGTCACCAGCGGGGGCTTCCCAACCGAGATGGTCGAACGGTTCCGGGAGCAGGCGGCGGCCCTCGACCCCGAAGACCGCTCCGCGGCGGCGGGACGGCTGCGCGGCATCGTCCACCCACACCGGGAGTGGGTCTCGGCGGACGAGTCCCGGCACCGGATGCGGCGGGCGTGGGCGGCGTTCTTTCGCGACTTCGACGTGCTCCTCACTCCGGCCATGCCCACCGTCGCGTTCCCCCACGACCATTCCTCGTTGAGCCGCCGCACGGTGACGCTGGGAGGCGTGGAGCGCCCGTACCTCGACCAGGTGTTCTGGTCGGGCATCGCCACCGTCGCCTATCTGCCGGCCACCGTCGCCCCCGTAGGCACGGCCTCCGGCCTCCCGGTAGGCATCCAGATCATCGGCCCCTACCTCGAGGACCACACCCCGATCGAGTTCGCCCGGCTGCTGGCCGGCGTCGTCGGCAGCTTCAGGGCGCCGCCTCTCCCGTCGCCGTGACCCGCAGCCGGCTCTCGAAGTCCTCCCGGTTCAGGTAACAGCCGACCACCCGGCGGTGGCCGGTGTAGGCGGTGCGGGCGTGGAGCACCCGCCAGTTGTCGAAGATCAGCACCGTGCGCGGCTCCAGCCGGAAGCGATAGTGGCTGGCCGGGTCGTCGATGATCGCCCGGAAGGCCCTCAGGGCGGCGTAGAAACCGTCGATCGCCTCGGGGCTCGCCAGGAACGGCGCCCGGTCGGCGTCGTTGAGCGACACCTGCACGACCCGGCCTGCCGGGTCGAGGCGCAGCACCGGGCGGCGGGCTGCGAGGTGGATGCCCTCCTCGAGGTACTGCCCCATGACCGGGAACCTCGCCAGCGTCTCGAACAGCTCGGGCTCGGTATCCCGCAGCTTCTCGGCGGCCCAGAAGCCGTCGGCCAGGATCGACTCGCCCCCGGTTGCGTCCAGCTCGACACAATGGAGCACCTGGAACCCTGGAGCGTCGCGGGAGTACGTGGCGTCGGTGTGCAGCGGCAGGGCCTCTGCGGTGTAGGCGCTGTCGGCGCGGGCGGCGTCGGCCTCGAAGCCCCACATCGTGCCGAACACGCTGGCGCGCACGTAGCCGATCCGCTCCGCGACCCGCCGGGTCGCCGCCACGGTGGGCGCGGCTCCCTGGACCAGCAGCAGCCCGTAGAGGGCCAGCGATCGGAGACCCTGGCGCAGTCCCGTTGCGGTGTGGACGAAATCCTGGTGGTCGATGAACGGCTCGGTGCCGGGGAAGCGGGCTGCGTTCCACAGCGCGCGGGCATGCGGCTGAGGGGGATCCGCCAGGGAAGCCAGGAAAC
>CAYGCW010000033.1:0-14491 GCA_964348465.1 uncultured Acidimicrobiia bacterium
GCCATCGGCGGTGCTGCGGCGGGCCTGATCGGCGGAGTGGCGGTGTTCGGCCGCATCGGGTGGGCACGGGTCGCCGAGCAGCTCGACCGCTACGCGGCGCCGCTGGCATGGATCGGCATCCTGTCGGTGGCTGCGTCGTCGATCCTGCTGGCGGCGACGTCGGTGGGGCCCGCCGCCCTGTGGGCCGGGGCGCTGGCGACGGGGATCGGCTCGAGCACCTGGAACTCGGTCGGGATGCTGGCCGTGATGGGAGAAGCGGGACCGGAACGAGCCGGCCGCGCCTCCGGAGTTGTCATGCTCGGCTTCCTCACCGGGCTCGGCGCCGGCCCGCCCCTGTTCGGGTTGAGCGTGGACGTGTCGGGGTCGTATGCGACGATGTGGGGGCTGTCCATCGCGGCCGCGGCCGCCGGAACGCTGGTGGCATGGGGATGGGAGCGCGCTGGGCGGAAGGCCGCCGCCGCGGCCGCCTAACCTCGGAGGCCGGGAGAACTGCAATGGCCGCTGCGCAGCTGATCGCCATCATGGGGTCTGGTGAGCTGGGACCGACGATGGTGCGCGTCCACCAGCAGGTGCTCGACCGGCTGGCCGGAGCGGCCGGGCCGATCGTGGCGCTCGACACGCCGTACGCCTTCCAGGAGAACGCCGCCGAGCTCTCCCGCAAGACCGTCGACTACTTCGACCGATACGTGGGCGCCGACGCCGAAGTGGTGGCGCTCTCCTCGGCAGGCGCGGCGGCCGCCGCCCTCGACAGGGTGCGGGCCGCCGCTCTCGTGTTCGCCGGGCCCGGCAGCCCCAGCTACGCCCTCCGGCACTGGCGGCCCGCCGGACTCGCCGGCATCCTCGCCCAGAAGCTCGCGGGAGAGGGGGCGGTGGTGTTCGCCAGCGCCGCCGCCGCCACGCTGGGCCGGTGGGCGCTGCCGGTGTACGAGATGTACAAGGCCGGCGCCGATCCGTACTGGATGGAGGGCCTGGACCTGCTGTCGGTGGCCGGCCTGGCCGGGGTGGTCGTGCCGCACTGGGACAACGCGGAGGGCGGGACCCACGACACCAGCCGCTGCTTCGTGGGTCGCCGGCGTCTCGGGGTCCTCGAGGAGCAGCTGCCGCCCGGGGCGGTGGTGCTCGGCGTGGACGAGCACACGGCCGCCATCATCGACGTCGCCGCCGACAGCCTCGCGGTGACCGGCAAGCGCACCGCCACCGTCCGCCGCCGCGGCGCAACCGTCGTGATCGACGCCGGCCGGTCGGTGCCGCTGGAGGCGCTGCGCACGCTGGGAGCCGACGGCGGGCCGGCTCCGCTGGCGGCCGCTCCGCCCCCGGCGGCCGCAGACCCCGCCGCCGCGGCGCTCGGCGCCCTCGAGAGCGCGCTCGATGCCGGAGATCCGGCGACCGTGGTCGAGTTGGCCGTGGGATTCCTCGAGGAGGCGGTCACCGGGACGGGGAACGTCGAGCAGGCTCGAGCACTGATGGCGCGGCTGGCCCGCGAGGCGGCCGCGGCGCGCGACGACCCCGTGGCCGCAGCCCTCCCCCACCTCGACGACCTGCTGACGGTGCGTGAGCGCGCCAGGCGTGCCGGCGACTACGAGGCCGCCGACTCTCTCCGCATCTTCCTGGAGGCGCTCGGCATCGAGGTGCGGGACACACCGGACGGCGCCCGGTGGGAGCGGCGACCCGCCTAAGGCGTGTCCCCCGCCGGCACCGGGGCCCTGGACAGCGCGTTACGAGCCACGAACAGCAGGTTGGCGGGCCGTTCGGCCAGGCGGCGCAGGTACCACGGGTACCAGCCGGTCCCGTAGCTGATCAGCGTCCGTACCGCGTGGCCGTCGGCAACCAGCCGGCGCTGGTCAACGGTCCGAATGCCAAAGAGCATCTGGATCTCGTAGGTGTCCCGGCCGGTGCCCATACGGTCGGCCGCCGCCACGATCCCCTCCAGCAGACCGACGTCGTGGGTGGCGAGGGCGACCCGGGCTTCGCCGTCCCGCGCCCGATCGAGCAGGGGGAGGGCGAGGCGGCTGAAGGCGGCGTCGATGTCGGCCTTGCGCTGGTACGAGATGTCGGCGGGCTCACGATAGGCGCCCTTGACCAGGCGAATCCCGGGCCGCAGCGGCAACAGGCGCTCGATGTCGGCCGGGGTTCGGTAGAGGTAGCACTGGAGGCAGACGCCGACGTTGTCGTGCACACCCATCGCGTCGGCGACCACGTCGATCGTGGCGTCGACGTAGTGGCTGTCCTCGACGTCCACCCAGACGTAGTTGCCGAGCTCGGCGGCGCGCCGGGCCAGCCCGTCGACGTGCTCGGCGGCCAGGTCCGTGCCCAGGTCGAGGCCGAGGTGCGTGAGCTTGACGGAGATCTCGGTATCGAGTCCGGTCCCGGCGATGCGGTCGAGCGCGGTCAGGTAGTGGCCGGCCGCGGCGGCGGCGCCCTGCTCGTCCGTCACGTGCTCGCCGAGGTGGGTGAGCACGGTGCTCAGCCCGGACGCAGCAAGCGCCTTGCTGGCTGCCAATGCGTCTTCGAGGTCCTCGCCGGGCATGAAGCGGCGCACGGCCCGCTTCACGAACCCGAGTTGCGGCACCCGGTCGGCCAGCCACTCGTTGTGGGATGCCCACAGCAAGGCGGTGCGCATCGGGTTCACTTCTCGCTCCTCGTCGCCTGACACGACCGAGTCTACGAGAGCCCGCCCGCCGTGACCCCCGACCGAATGACCTCATCGGCGAAGAGGAAGGCCCCGGCGTTCCAGGCCTGGGCCCGGGCCCCGCCCGGCTCCCCGGTCCGTCCGTCGAGCCATTCGTGGAAGCCCCAGCCGCCGATCCGGTTCGCAGCCGCCACCCGCTCGAGCAGCAGGCGGGCTGCGCCGGTCCGGCCGGCCACCGCGAGCGCCGCCGCATGGAAGCCGCCGACGTACGGCCAGACGCCGGCGTTGTGGTAGCGGTACGGCGGGTTGCGCCACCGCTCCGGGATGTGCCGCTCCGCAGCCCGATCCCACATCTGCCAGGGGTCGTGGTCTGCGGTCGCCGGCTCGTCCCATGTTCGCGTCGGATGCGGCTCGGCGACTCTCATCTCGTGGAGCCCATCGACGATCTTCCCGGCCCGGTCCGCCGAGGCGACGCCGGACACGACCGCGAGCAGGTTCGCCAGCACGTCGCATCGATCCACGAAGGCCGCGTGGGAAACGTGCGAGAGGTAGTGGCGGCGGTCGGCTCGCACTGCTGCGGCGTAGGCGGCCTGCGAGGCGTGATGGCGGAACTCGGCGGCGCCCGGCGCCGGCCAGAAGATCGCGTCGAGACGCTCCCGCCGGCGGGCGGCGTCGGCGGCAACCGGGCCGATGACGCCCGCCAGGGCCTCCAGCGCGCCGGCTGCCCACGCCGCCAGCACGTTCACGTGGAGCACCCATCCGGACCGCTGCAGCGACGAGTCCATCCAGTCGGTGGCCGGCGCCGAGGACACCAGGCCGGTGTTGGCAGGGTCCTGGGAGGCGAGCCAGGTCCAGGCGTCCCGCAGCAGGGGCGCTGCCGCCGCCAGCAGCGTGGTGTCCCCGGTGGCGGCGTGGTGGTCGGCCGTCACGATCACCGCCCACGCGCTCGGATCGGCCGCACCGGCCTCACCCCAGTCGGCGGTGCCGTCGCGCCACACGGTGTTCGGCACCTGGCCCGCCGGACCCGGATGCCCGAGCATCGTCTCGATGGTGGCCCGGGCGGCCGCCAGCAGCGCAGGGTCGCCGGTGCGGTGGGCGCCCAAGCACGCCACCGCGGCGTCGCGCACCCAGACGGCGTCGTAGTGGTCGTCCTCAGGAGACGCCACGAAGCCGGCCGGACCCGCCGCCCTGTGGAGGAGGTCCCTGCTCCGCTCCCGGCATTCGGCGACGAGATCCACGCCGAGGACGTTACCTCCGGCGACCGGGGCCGCAGGGCGGTATCTTGGGGGCGCCACAGGGGGTGACACGGTGGACGAGCTGGAGCTGTTGCTGCTCGGCCTTTGGGACTACGACCGGCCGGGGGCGCCCGAGCCGCTGCTGCTGCCCCGTCTGGTCATGGTTCCGGGCATCGACGCCGAGGAGGCGCTCGAGGCCGCGCGCGAGCCGCCGGCCGGAGCATGGCCGGCGATCCACGAAGCAGTCGCGGCGGCAGTGGGCGTGGAGCGGCCGATCGCGGACCGTCCTGCTGCAGCCGACGAGGTGCTCGCCGCGATCGACGCCGCGTACCGCTGGCCGGCCGGAGAAGGCGACGCGGTCGCCGTCGTCGCGCGGCTGGTCGAGGTGCTGCGCCCGAGCGATGCCTGGCTGCTCGCCGCCTTCGCATCCCGCTCGGGCCACGCCCTGCCGGATGACGCCCGGCGGGCGATCGCCGGCGCTGCGGGCGGCCTCGGCGCTCCGTGGGCCGAGCACATTGCGGCCGTCGTCGCCATGGGCCCCGCCGGGGACGTCGTCGCTGAGGTCACCCGGGCGTTCCCGTACGACGGAAGGCTGGTAGAGCTGCTCGCCGGTCCGAACGCCGCCGGGCCCGCCGATCGGGCGATCGCCTCGCTGCTGCCCCGCGCCGCGATGGTGACCCGGGGCGGGGGCGTGATGGGCGAGCGGCCGGCCGACGACGACGTGGAAGAGGCTTCGGGGGCCGGGCCCGACCAGGACCGCGGCAGGCCGCCGGAGCTCCACCTCGACGCCGAGGTCTACGAACTGCCGGAATCGGACGGCCCGGTTCGCCTCACCGACGCCTTCCGCCGCGGTGGCCGGCACCGGGTGGAAGTCGCCCTCACTTCGCTGGCGCGTACCGCGGGCGCGGTGGCAGACGTCGCCGTTCCCCTCGATCGCACCACCGAGCACGAGCTGGCGATCTCCTTCTACGCACCGCCATTCCTGGCTCCGACGGCGCCGCAGATCCTGCAGATCACGCCGGGCACCACCCGCAGCGAGGCGGTCGCGGCCGAGTTCACCCTGCCGGCAGACCTGGCCGAGGTGGCCATCGACGTGATCGTGGAGGAGATCCTCGGTGACGCCGGCAAGGTCATCCAGACCGCGACGCTGTACGGCGCGGCGGTCGCGCCCGGCGAGGCCGCGGCCGGGTTCCGCTTCGTGGTCGATCCCCGGTTCGCTGCTGCGCCGAAGGACCAGGGGCCCGCCGTGTCGTTGCTGCTGGCGGGAGAAGGACTGGCGGCGTACGCCCAGGGCCCTGCGGCGCTGATCACCCCCCCGGCGCAGATCCTCGCATACCGCGCCGAACTCGGTACCGAGATCCTCGACCTCTACCTGCAGGTGGAGCGCACCGCCGACGACCTCGCCGCCGGCGTCGCCGCTGTGGTGGCCGGCGGCGAGCTCAACGAGCTCGTGGCCGCCGGGATGCGCCTCCGCAAGCTCCTCGCCGACGAGCTGGCCGGCCATCCGGAGGTGGCCGCGCTGGTGCTCGACTCCGACGTTCCCATCCAGGTGGTGGCCCGCGATCTCGAGACCGACTACCCGATCGAGTTCGTCTACGACGGCAGGCCGCCGAACCGCGCCGCGCCCCGACTGTGCCCCGAGTACCGGGAAGCGCTGGCCGCCGGTGCCTGCGGAGACTGCCGCGAGCGAGACGACGACATCTGCCCCTTCGACTTCTGGGGTCTGCGGCGGCGGGTGGAGCGCCACCTGGTCCCTCGCACCGAGCGCCTCGAGCCGGCGCCGGTGGCCGGAGCCGGGGCAGAAGCACCGCTGCCGGCAGCCCTGGGACCTGCGGTGTTCGCGGCCAGCTCCCGGGTCGAGACCGGCACCAGGGAGCTGGTGACCGATGCCCTGGCGCGAGCGGCCGGCGGGGCCCCGCCGCTCGTCGCCGCCGATTGGACGAAGTGGCAGGAGGCACTGGCCGCGGGCCCGGCTCGGCTGCTCGTGCTGTGCAGCCACTCGGAGCAGGGGCTCACGGCGACACTCGAGATCGACGGCGACACGATCCAGCTGGAGTTCCTCGGCGACGGCGACGTCAACCCCACCGGAACCGATCCGGGCCCGATCGTGCTGCTGGCAGGCTGCGAGACCGCCCAGCCGAAGTACTACTTCCTGAGCTTCGTGCCGCGGTTCATAGAGCTGGGGGCGGCGGTGGTGCTGGCGACGCTGGCCCTGATCAGGGAGGACGTGGCATCCCGCGCCACGTCGGCCGTTCTCGACGCGCTCCGGCAGGTCGTGGCGTCCGGCCTGCCTGCCGAGGAGCGGACGGTCGGCGAGGTCCTGCGCCGCACCCGTTGCCTGCTGCTGGAGAAGGGCGATCTCACCGGTTTCAACCTGGTGGCGTACGGGGACGCCGACTGGCGCTTCGAGGCCGCTTCGTGACCGCCCTGACCGTCGAGATGCTTCCGGCCGCCCAGGGTGATGCCCTGTGGCTGGAGTGGGAGGGCACCGACCGCCGCTACCACGTCCTGATCGACGGCGGCCCCGCCCGGAGCTACCCGGTGCTGCGAGACCGGGTGGCGGCGTTCCGCTCCGCCCACGACACCATCGACCTGATGGTGGTCACCCACATCGACACCGATCACATCGACGGAGCGGTGACCCTGTTGCTCGACGGCGACCTGGGCATTTCGTTCGGCGACATCTGGTTCAACGGGCGCAACCACGCTCACCACCCCCGTTCCCCGGCGGCCGGCAACAGTTACCTTGGCGGCGTCCAGGGCCAGATACTCAGCGCCATCCTCGAACTGCCGCGCTTTGCGTGGAACGCCGCATTCGGCGGCAGAGCGATCGTCTCGGACGCCGGCGTCGACTTCCCGGAGGTGCCCCTGGGCGGGCTGACGTTCACGATCCTGTCGCCGGGGGCCGATCAGCTCACAGCGCTCGCCCGGGCGTGGGACCGAGACGTGGCGGGTGCCCTCGCCAAGCTGGAGCTGATCCCCGAGGATGGCGACGAGCAAGAGATGGTCGAGGCCCTGCGCGCCGGCGGCGTCGAGCTGGCCGCCCGGCTGCTGGCATCGCGGTACGGCAAGCGGGTGGCGCCGCCGCCGGAGTGGGTGCCGCCTCCCGACGACGACCTGCGCTACCTCGGAGACGCCTCGAAGCCCAACGGCAGCAGCATTGCGGTGCTGGTGGAGGACGACGCCCGCGAACTGGCCGTGCTCCTCACCGGTGACGCCCACGCCCGCGTCCTCCTCGACGCGGTCAATCGCCTGGTGACGCGGCGCAACCAGACCCGTCTGCGGCTCGACGCCCTCAAGCTTCCCCACCACGGGAGCCGTCACAACGTCACGCCGGGCTTGCTGGCGGCGCTCGACTGTGACACGTTCCTGTTCTCGACCGACGGCTCGCACGGGTTCGACCACCCCGACGACGAGACGATCGGGTGGATCCTCGCCGAGGCGGCGCGCCGGGGCCGTGTTCCGGCCCTGTATTTCAACTACCTCTCCGACCGCACCGAGCCCTGGGCGGCGGCGGAGGCGGGCAACGGCTCGCGCTACACCGCCCACTATCCGCCGGAAGGCCGCGGCGAGCACGGCCTGGCCGTGCGGTTGTGACATGACGGAAGGTGCGCTGGCGGGAGCCGCCCGGCGCATCCTCGAAGCGGCCTGGGACGACCAGCGCGGGTACTGCTTCCCGCACCCGGACGTCTACCCACACCTGTGGCTGTGGGACTCCTGCTTCCACGCCATCGCCTGGGCGGCGCTCGGCGACCGGCGCGCCACCCGGGAGCTGGCGGCCGTCTTCGTCGCTCAACTGGCAGGCGGGTTCGTCCCGCACATGCGCTACGCCGGCGAGACCATTCGGCGGGGGCCGCTCGACCACGCGTCGTCGTTCACTCAGCCGCCCGTCTACGCCCACGCCGCCGCCTCCCTGGCCGATCGCGGGCTGGCGGTCTCGGAGGAGGCGGTGGTCACCGCGGCCGCCGCCGGCCTCGAATGGCTCTGGGGCAACCGGATGACCGCCGACGGGCTGCTGTTCGTCGTGCACCCCTGGGAGACCGGCGCCGACGACTCGCCACGCTGGGATTCGTGGATCGGCTCGACGAAGTGGAACCGGGACACGTGGACGACAGCCGACTTCGAGATGCGGGACGCGGCCCGCTTCGACCACGAGGGGGCGGCGGTCTCGTCGCCCCGGTTCGAGGCCGCTCCGGCCGCGTTCAACGCCATCGCCGCCCATGCCGCCGCCGAGATGGGCCGGCTCACCGGCGAGGTCCGCTGGAAACAGCGAGCCGGCGACCTGGCGAGCGCCGTCGACGGGGTGCTCTGGAACGACGAGGTGGGGCTGTGGTCGGACCTCGCCGTCACCGGCGGCGGCGACTCGGTTCACGTTCCGACGCTCGACGGCGCCCTCCCGGCGCTGGTGACCGCCGCCGAGGCCCACGCCCGGCGGGCACTGGCGGCTCTCGCAGACCCGAGCCGTTTCCGGGCCCCGTTCGGCCTCCGCTACCTCCCCGCCGGCCACCCGGCCTACGAGCCGGGCGGCTACTGGCGCGGCTCCAGCTGGATGCAGCTCAACTACCTGGCGGCGCTGGCGGCGCGCCGCTGGGACGACGAGGGGCTGTTCGCCCACATCGCGGCGTCGTCGGCGGCCGCCGCCCGTGCGTCGGGGTTCGCCGAGCACTGGCACCCGGAGACCGCCGCCTCGCTGGGCGCCGTCCCCCAAACCTGGTCGGCGCTGGTCGTCGCCTTCGCGCCAGACCTCCCCGAGGACGAGGCACCCACTGCGCCGCAAGCGCGCTAACCGAGCACGACCGCCGGGCCGGGGCGAGCGACGCGGCGGTTCGTGACCTCGAGCTGGCGCCGCGTGTAGTGCTGGAGGTTGGCGAGCTGGCGGCGGTCGAGACGGTCACAGAGCCAGTCCCAGTGCAGCGCCACCCAATCTCCCGGCTCGGGCTCGTCGACGAGGCGCAACCCGTCCATGGCCCTGGTGACCGTGGTCGGTTCGGGCTCGCCCAGGCCGAGCTGGCGGCCGTCCCACGTGAGCGGCCGGCAACGGACCACGACGCGATCGTCCTGGCAGGCGACGACCTGGGCCCAGCGGATGCGGCACCGGTTGAGGATGTCGAGCGGCTCGCCCCGGCCGGAGTCGAGCAGCCCCACCCACGGGTACACCCCGAAGACGTGGAAGCTGTGGTGGGCGGCGGCCCCGGCGGGGATCGCCTCGGCGAGGTGGCCCCACGACGACCCGGCCCGGGGACGCACCCGGTCCTGGAGGCTGTTGCCGAAGGCCGTCATGTCGACCTGGTCGAGCAGCTCGTTGCCGATCCAGTAGGCCTCGACCACGCGGTAGTCGAAGGGATCGTCGACCCCGGCAGCCGCCGCCAGCACTTCGAGGTAGGGCGGCGGCCCGCCGAAGGCTCGCTCGAGCTGGAGCAGGCCCGGGTCGCTGACGCCGGCATCGGCGTACTCGAGCAGCTCGCGGTGGCTCGGCGGCCCGCAGTAGCCGCGCTCATTGGGCGGGTAGGCGTACCTGGCGAAGAGCAACGGGCCGTCGGCTCGCGGCGGCACCAGCCCGCCGGCCCCGTCGGTCACGACGGCGTTCCGTGGTCGGGGCGCTCGAGGGGAGGTCCGCCGATGTCGGCACAGGCCGGCGGCACGAAGACCCCTGCGATCGTCGCTGCGCTTCCCGGCCACATCGGTGCTCTCCGTCGCCGCCGGCGCCGAGGCTACCCCGCCCACCGGCGCCACCGGGCCCGCGGCGGTCGGGAACCGCCTAGGACCCGCCCCGAGCCCGCACCGTTTGCTCCCACTGGAAGGCTCGTTCCTGCCGGCCCCAGTTCGATTTGAAGTAGTCGAGTATCGCCATGATCTGGTCATCGCTGAGCTGGTCGCCGAACGCCGGCATCCGGCTCTGCGGGAAGTTGGAACCGACGGAGACGATCTCCAGGAGCAACTGGTCGGCGTGGTGCCAGGTATGGCCGGTTCCGTCCTGGGGCGGCGGCTTGAAGCTGCCGTCGTCGTTGGGGACCTGCCAGTCGGGAGCGCCCGCCAGGTCGAGGCCATGACACTGGGCGCAGTACGCCTGGTACAGCTCTTCGCCGGCGGCCACCCGGTCCGGGTGGAGTGGCGGCGGCTCCGAGACGTCGGGCGACGTGGGGCTGCCCGGCAGGAGTGGGACGCTCAGGGCGGTCGGCTCGGAAGCCTCGCCGCACCCGGTAGCAACCGCCGCCGCCAGCGCCACGACGGTCAGCGCCCTGCCAGCCACATGGGACACGGAAGCCCTCACCGTTCTCAGCCTACGGCCCGCCCGGTGCCGGCCGGTGGGCGTGCACTACGGAGCGCGGCGACCGGCGCGCCGAACGGGCCGCGGGCCCGTTGTTGCCGCCGCATGCGGTAACCTCGCGTCTCCCGCACCGTATCGAAGCGGCGCGGACCTGAACGACAGCATGAATCTGCTGAACCGTGTCATCACTGGAGGAGGACCCACCGTGAAACATTCACGAAGGGCGATCGTGGGGCTGGTGGCTGTATTCGCACTGGTTTTGGCCGCCTGCGGCGACAGCGGCGAAGACACCACCGTCCCGCCCGCCACCGACGCACCCACCACCACGGTCGTCGCCACGACGATGGCCCCGACCACCACGACCACTGCGCCGGTCACCACGACGATGGCGCCCACGACTACCACCATGGCCGCCGAGCCGTTGCTGATCTGGGCCGATGAGCGCCGGGTCCCGGCGCTGCAAGCGGTGGCGCCGGCCTTCACCGAGGCGACCGGTGTCGAGGTCGTGGTCGAGCTGGTGCCGTTCGGTGAGATCCGCGACCAGGTGATCCAGGCGGCTCCGGCCGGCGAGGGCCCCGACATCTTCGTCGGCGCTCACGACTGGACCGGTGAGTTGGCCGCCAACGGTGTCATCGAGGCGATCGACCTCGGCGCCAAGCGCGACCAGTTCTTCGACGTGGCCGTGAACGCCTTCGGCTTCGGGGGCCAGAACTACGCCGTGCCGTACGTGACCGAGGCCATCGCCCTCTACTACAACACCGACCTCGTCGCCGAGGCACCGGCCACCTTCGACGATGTTGCCACTGCGTGCGCCGGGACGACCGTCGACACGTGCGTGGGCATTCCCGGCGGCGGGGCTGCCCCGGACGCCTACCACAACTACCCGTTCGTGTCGGCGTTCGGCGGCTCGATCTTCGAGTACGACGCAGCAACCGGCAGCTACGACGCCAGCGTGGTCCGGCTGGACACCCCCGAGGCCGTCCAGGGCGTGGAGTACCTGGAGGCGCAGGTCGACGCCGGCGTGGTCGAATCGACCGACTACGACACGGCCAAGAACCTGTTCCTCGAAGGCAGGTCCGCGTTCTGGATCACCGGTCCGTGGGAGCTGGGCACATTGCGTGACCAGACCGGGGTCAACTGGGACGTGGCGGTGATCCCGCAGATCGGCGACCAGCCGACCCAGCCGTTCGTCGGCGCCCAGGGCATGTTCCTGTCGGCGTTCTCGGAGCAGAAACTGCTGGCACAGACGTTCTTGCTCGACTTCATCGCCACCGATGAGGTCATGCAGGCGCTGTACGACGCCGACCCGCGCGGCACGGCGTGGAAGACGGTCCAGGAGGGACTCAGCGATGACCCGGCCGTGCAGACCTTCGCGGCCTCGGCCGCCAATGGGATCCCGATGCCGAACATCCCCGAGATGGGGGCGGTGTGGGGGCCGCTCGGCGACAACCTGCTGCTCGTCCGTAACGCCGAGGTGGCCGCCGCGGACGCGATGACGACCGCCGCCGAAGCGGTACGCAGCGCCGTGCTGGGAGGCTGACGAGCCGACGAGCAAGGCCAGACCGGATGACGAAGGAGACCCGGCCGGAGAGCCCGGCAGCGCGCAGGATCGCCAAGGCGAGGAGGCGCCTGAACCGGCCCACCGGCCGGGTCTTCTGGATCCGGACCGCCGCAGTAGCGATCTTCGACGCCCTGGTGGTGTTCGCTATCCCCCAGCTCGTCGCCAACCAGTCGTGGACGCTGCTGGTGCTCTTGGCGGGATCGGCCGTCGCCGTCAACTGGGCCTACCTGAGCCCGTGGGCGAGCGCGTCGCGCTGGCTGACCCCTGGCCTCATCCTGATGGCGATCTTCGTGGTGTATCCGGTGCTCTACACGACCTACGTGTCGTTCACGAACTGGCGCACGGGCAACATCCTCACCAAGGAGCAGGTGATCGAGAACCTGGAGGCACGCCGAGTCGCCGGTGACGTGGCCGGCGAGACCCTGGCCCTGGCGATCTACCGCAATCCGGACGGCGACCTGGGGTTTCTGGTGGGCGGAGCGGAGACCGGCCCATTCTTCGGAACGCCGCGGCCGCGAGCCGACGAGCCCGTAGAAGATGCCGCCATCGACACGGTCGGAGCGGTGATAGATCCGGCCGCGCCACCAGAGACGATCGGTGATTACGAGCTGGTGCCCAGGCTGCGGCTGGCCGGGATCGCGGGCGAGCTGGAGCGGCTGGTGCTCGACCTCCCGGATGGCCGATCCGCCACCCTCGACACTCTGTCGACGGCGACTGCCTCCGCAGCCGGGCAGCGGTTCTCGTACGACGCCGCCACTGGCACGTTGTTCGACGTGCAGGAGGATCGGTCCTGCCGCTCCGGCGAGGGCGTGTTCCTGTGCGACGGGGTGCCCGAGGAGGCCGTCAGCGCGCTGGCGATCCAAGCCAAGAACACCACCGTCACCTGTTCGGCGGGTCTCTGCGACAGCGTCCCCCTGTTCGCGATCGACCCCACTCTGCCGGGCTGGCGGGCGTTGATCGGCTTCGACAACTACACGGACATCCTCGCCGAGCAGAGCATCCGGGCCCCGTTCCTCCGCGTGCTGGCATGGAACTTCGTCTTCGCGATCGGCTCGGTGGTGCTGACCTTCGCGATGGGCCTCGGGCTCGCCATCGCGCTTCAGGACGAGGAGATGCGGGGCCGGCCGCTCTACCGCTCGATCTACATCCTGCCGTACGCCATTCCCGGCTTCCTGGCGATCTTCGTCTGGCGAGGTCTGCTGAACAGTCAGTTCGGCAAGGTCAACGGCTTCCTGAACACGTTCGGCATCCCCGACGTCGACTGGCTGGGGGACACCACCATCGTGATGGTCGCGGTGTTGCTGGTGAACCTGTGGCTCGGCTTCCCCTACATGTTCCTGATCTCGTCGGGCGCGCTCACCTCGATCCCCGAGGAGCTGCTCGAGGCGGCCCGGGTCGATGGCTCCGGGCCATGGCGGGCGTTCCGGTCCATAACGCTGCCTTTGTTGCTGGTGTCGACTGCTCCACTTCTGATCGGGTCGTTCGCCTTCAACTTCAACAACTTCCTGTTGATCTTCCTGCTCACGGAGGGAGGCCCGCCGCTCGCCGGCTACGACGTGCCGGTCGGCGCCACCGACCTGCTGATCTCGTTCACCTTCAAGCTCGCCCAGGCAGCAGGCCGGGGTGCCCAGTTCGGGCTGGCATCGGCCATCATCGTGATCATCTTCCTGTTCCTGGCCGTCTTCTCCGCGTACGGTTTTCGGCTGACGAAGAAGCTGGAGGAGATCTATGAGCGTTGAGGCCCGCACTGCTGCCGACGAACTGATCGCCCGGGTGACCACCGGCCGTGGGCGGAGGAGGCCGGCGCGAGTGTGGATGCGCAAACGAGGGTGGCGCCACGCGGTGTGCACGCTGGCGGCGCTGTTCAGCCTGTTCCCCGTCATCTGGATCGTGTCCGCCTCGTTCAACGCGATCGACAACCTCGCCGCCGCCCGCATCCTCCCGGAGCAGCTGACCCTCGACAACTTCCGCGGGCTCTTCGAGAGTTCGGTGACGCCCGTCGACCGGTGGCTCTGGAACAGCTTCAAGATCGCCCTCATCGCCGCCGGCATCAACGTGCTCGTCGCCGCCTTTGCGGCCTACGCCTTCTCGCGACTCCGGTTCCGGGGACGGCGCGGCCTCCTGACCTCGCTGCTGGTGTTCCAGATCTTCCCCCAGTTCCTGGGCTTCATCGCGTTCTTCTCGCTGGCGCAGCAGTTCGGCGACGTGGTTCCCGCTCTCGGTCTCAACACCCATGCCTTCCTCATCCTGGTCTACCTCGGGGGGGCCGCCGGGTTCAACGCGTTCCTGCTGAAGGGCTTCCTCGACTCGATCCCGGCGACGCTCGACGAGGCGGCGCTGATCGACGGCGCCGGCGAGTTCGGGATCTTCTGGAGGATCATCATGCCGCTGGCCCGGCCGATGCTGGCGGTGATCTTCATCATCAGCTTCGTGGCGCTCTTCAACGAGTTCATCCTCGCCTCGTTCCTGCTGAGCGGCACCGAGCAGTTCACGCTGCCGATCGGCCTCCAAGCATTCCTCGGCGAGGGCTACAACGCCAAGTGGGGATTGTTGGCGGCCACTGCGCTGATCGGCTCGCTGCCGATCGTGATCGTGTTCCTCGTCGCCCAGAAGCAGATCATCGGCGCCCTCACCGAGGGCGCAGTGAAAGGCTGAGCGGACCGCGGTCCCCCCACCGCCACGGCCCTGGTCCTAGCCTGCGGCTCTGCGACGAGTGAGAGAACCAATGTGGGCCGGCAGATGGAGACACATCGCCGCGGTTACGGCGAGCCTGGTGTTCGCCGCAACCGGCGCCGGCG
>CAYGCW010000034.1:0-257 GCA_964348465.1 uncultured Acidimicrobiia bacterium
GTCGAGCCGGTTCATCCGCAGGATCTCGAGCAGCTCCCTGGCCAGCGCCCCGCACCCCAGCACGAGGACGCTCACGATGCGCCTCGCCCGGTCATGAGATGGAAGGGGTCGGGCCCGAGGCCGGGCTGGGAGGGGGCAGCGCGGCCCTCACCTGCCAACGCCATCACCCCGAAGCATGCTCAGATCCCGCCACGGCGCTTCAGCACCAGGGCTGTGGCGGTCTCGGCGGCGACCGCGGCGTCGCGGCAGTAGGCGTC
>CAYGCW010000034.1:351-14479 GCA_964348465.1 uncultured Acidimicrobiia bacterium
GATGCCCTTCTCGACCATGGTGTCGATGACCACCTTCATGTAGGGCATCGTGGTCGTGAGCAGCGCCGACATCCCCAGGATGTCGGGCTGGTGCTCGTCGAGGGCGGCCAGGTACTCGTCGACGTCGGTGTTGATCCCGAGGTCGACGACCTCGAAGCCCGCGCCCTCCAGCATCATCCCCACCAGGTTCTTGCCGATGTCGTGGATGTCGCCCTTGACGGTGCCGATGACCACCTTGCCGATCGACTCGGCCCCCGTCTCGGCGAGCAGCGGCCGCAGGATCGCCATGCCCGCCTTCATGGCGTTGGCAGCCAGCAGCACCTCGGGCACGAACAGGATCCCGTCGCGGAAGTCGATGCCGACGATGCGCATCCCCTCGACCAGCGCGTCGTTGAGCACCTTGTCGGCGCCCCAGCCGCGGCCGAGGAGGATCTCGGTGCCCTCGACGATCTCGTCGGCGAGGCCGTCGTAGAGGTCGTCGTGCATCTGGGCGACGAGCTCCTCGTCGCTGAGCGAGTCGAGATCGAGGTCGTCGTGCTCGGACATGGCGCCACCCCGGGGGAAGTGGATCTAGAGTGCGTTCCGCAGAGTGGGAACGTCCTGTATGCCGGAACAGTAGACGCGTCGGCCGCGCAAGTCCAACAATTCCTGGGCCGGAAATCGCCAGGCAGCCGCAGGCGAATCGGCCACGCTGGACACGGTGGCGCCGCAGCGTATATCGTCCCTAGGCCTCGATCCCGAGAGGAGAATCCATGAGTGACCTTCCCGAAACCGCAGGGGTCGTGGTGATCGGCGCCGGCATCGTCGGCAACTGCGTCGTCGGCCACCTCGCCGACCTCGGCTGGACCGGCATCGTCCAGATCGACAAGGGCCCGCTCCCCAACCCCGGAGGCAGCACCGGGCACGCATCCAACTTCATCTTCCCGGTCGACCACTCGAAGGAGATGACGTTCCTCACCGCCGATTCCATCGCCCAGTTCAAGGAGATGGGCGTATTCACCGAGAGCGGCGGCATCGAGGTCGCCCGCACCGAGGAGCGCATGGAGGAGCTACGGCGCCGCATGACGTCGGCCAAGTCGTGGGGCATCGAAGCCAGCCTGCTGACTCCCGCCGAGGTGAAGGAGCTGGTGCCGTACGTCGACGAGACCGTCATCCTCGGAGGCTTCTACACCCCGAGCGTCGGCGTCGTGGACTCGCTGCGGGCAGGCACGATCATGCGTGAGCGCGCCCACGCGAAGGGGGTGTTCACCGCCGCCCCGAACACCGAGGTGACCGACATCGAGGTCGAGGACGGCCGGGTGGCGGCCGTGGTCACCGACAAGGGCCGCGTTGCCACCGACCACGTCGTGGTCGCGTGCGGCGTGTGGAGCCCTCGCATCGCCGCCATGGCCGGCGCCACCATTCCGCTCACGCCGGCCGTCCACCAGATGATCGACGTCGGCCCGATCGAGATGCTGCAGGAGACCGGTGGCGAGATCGCCTACCCGATCGTCCGCGACATGGACACGTTCTGCTACGAGCGCCAGACCGCGGGCAGCATGGAGGTCGGTTCGTACGCCCACCGGCCGATCTTCCATACCCCCTCCGAGATCCCCTCGATCGACGAGGCGGCTCTCTCCCCCACCGAGATGCCGTTCACCGACGAGGACTTCGACCCGCAGATGGAGCAGGCGATCGAGCTGATGCCGTTCCTCGGCGACGCCGAGATCCGCTACGCGATCAACGGGCTGCTGTCGCTGACGCCGGACGCCATGCCGCTGCTCGGCGAGACCGTCGAGGTGGCGGGGCTGTGGTCGGCGGCGGCGGTGTGGATCAAGGAGGGGCCCGGGATCGGCAAGCTGGTGGCCCAGTGGATGACCGACGGCTACCCGGAGCTCGATCCTCATTCGTCAGACGTGGCGCGCTTCTACGGCTACCAGCGCACCGACCACCACATCCGGGCCCGCTGCGCCGAGCACTTCAACAAGACGTACGGCATCGTCCACCCTCGCGAGCAATGGGAGAGTCAGCGCGGCCTGCGGGTGAGCCCGTTCCACGCCCGCACCCGGGCGCTCGACGCGGTCTACTACGAGGCGGGCGGCTGGGAGCGGCCGCAGTGGTACGAGTCGAACGCGCCGCTGGTGGACGAATACCGCGACCTGATTCCGGAGCGGCCGCATGAGTGGGACGCCCGCTGGTGGTCGCCGATCATCAACGCCGAGCACCTCGCGATGCGGGACCGGGCGGCGATGGTCGACCTCACTGCGTTCGCCATCTTCGACCTGACGGGGCCCGGAGCCGCCGCCTACGTCCAGCACCTGGCCGTGAACCAGATGAACGTGAAGGTGGGGCGTGGTGTCTACACCCCGCTGCTGACCCAACAGGGCGGGTTTCGCACCGACCTCACCATCCTGCGGCTCGGCCGCGACCACTACCGGGTCGTCACCGGCGGCGCCGACGGCCCCCGGGACGCCTATTGGTTCCGCAAGTGGCTGCCCGACGACGGGACCGTCCACTTCGAGGACAGGACGTCGGCGATCTGCACTCTCGGCGTCTGGGGCCCGCGAGCTCGCGACATCATGTCGCAGGTCACCACCGACGACATCTCGAACGAGGCCTTCCCGTACGGCACGGTGAAGGAGGTGGTCATCGATGGGGTCCCGGCGCAGATGTTCCGCATCTCGTACGTCGGCGAGCTGGGATGGGAGATCTACACGGCGATGGAGCACGGCCAGAAGCTGTGGGACACGGTGTGGGAGGCGGGCCGGAGCCACGGCATCGTTCCGGTCGGCGGCGGCGTGTACGGCACCACGGGTCGCCTGGAGAAGGGCTACCGCCTGATGGGAGCCGAGCTCGAGTCGGAATACAACCCGGTCGAAGCCGGGCTGGCCCGCGGCAGGGTCAAGAAGGCCGATTTCATCGGCAAGGAGGCGTATCTCGCGGCGCGCGACGAGGAGCCGGCGGCGATCCTGTGCACCCTGACGATGGAGGATCAGACCTCGGCGGCCGGCATTCCCCGCTACCCCACCGGCAACGAGCCGATCCTGACGCCCGACGGCGAACGGATCGTCGACGGCCATGGGCGCCCCTCCTACGTGACGAGCGCCGGCGCCGGCCCTTCGGTCGGCAAGTACCTGCTGCTGGGCTACCTGCCCCCCGAGCACGCGGTCGAGGGCACCAACCTCGAGGTCATGTACATGAACGAGCCGTACCCGGTGCGGGTTGCCGTGGCGGGAAGCACGCCGCTGTTCGACCCCGACGACTCCCGGATGAAGCAGTAGCCGGTGCGGGTGCTGGTCGCCATCAAGCGGGTACCGGCCCCGGGGGCCCGCATCGTGCTGACCGCAGACGAGCGCGCCATCGACACCGCCCACCTCGGGTTCACGATGAGCCCTCACGAGGAATGCGCCGTCGAGGAGGCGATCAGGCTCGTCGAGGCGCACGGCGGGACTTCCACGGTCGTCACGGTCGGTCCCGACGAGGCCGAAGAGCAGCTTCGCTACGCGTTGTCATTGGGCATCGACGACGCGGTGCTGGTGCCGGGGGGTCCGGACGAATGGGACCCCCAGGCCACCGCCAGGGCGCTGGCCGCGGTGATCGCCCGGCTCGAGGGAGAGGACGGTGTGTTCGACCTGATCCTCTTCGGCAACGAGTCGGCCGACGCCGGCAACTACCAGGTGGGAATCCGCATCGCCCATGCCCTGGACCGGCCGATCGTCGCCGGCGTCAAGGGCATCGAGATCGGAGACGGACGGGTGGAGGCCCGACGCCAGACCGACGACGGTCACGAGGTCTACCGGCTGCCGCTGCCGGCGCTGGTGGCCGTGAAGGAGGGCATCAACCTGCCGCGCTACCCGACGCTCAAAGGGCGCCTGCAGTCGAAGAAGCGCGCGGTGGCGAGAGTCGAGGCCGAGCATCGGCCCGGCGGCCAGGCCATGGTGCGCTTCTCGCGCCCGGCCGAACAGGTGACCGAGACCGAGATCCTCGGCGAAGGCGCCGCCGCCGCCCCACGGGTGGTGGCATTGCTGGCCGAACTGGGGCTGGCATGAGCAGGGTGCTGGCCCTGGTCGAGCATGGCGGAGGCACGATCGACGAGATCTCGCTGCAGACGCTCACCGCCGCCGGCCGCCTCGCCGCCGACCTCGGGGTGCCGTTGGAAGCGGTCACGGTCGGCGCCGGGCCTGGGGTCCCCGCCGTCGGCGCGGTTCACGCCCTGCGTCACGCCCTGCTCGACGACTATGCCCCCGAGGCGTGGGGCGCGGCGCTCGCACAGCTGGTCGAAGCCACGTCGCCGGCCGCCGTCGCCGCACCCGGCACCGAGCGCGGCAACGAGGTGCTGGCCCACACCGCCGCCCGCCTCGACCTTCCGCTGGTCGCCAACTGCACCGAGATCACCCCCGGCGACCCCTGGGAGCTGACCCGGGTCCGCTGGGGCGGCAGCTTGCTCGAGGTCGCCACCCTCGACGCTCCGGTGGCGCTGCTGACCGTGGCATCGCATACCTTCGCCGCCGCAGCGACGGACGGTGTGCCGGGCCCGGTCGGCGAGTTCACGCCCGACCTCGACCCGGTCCTGGCAAGAACGAAGGTGGTCGAGCGGGCCGGCGCCCAGGCCGGGGTCACGCTCACCACCGCCCCGGTCGTCGTGGGCGGTGGCCGCGGGGTCGGGTCGGCCGAGGGTTTCGCCGTGCTCGAAGAGCTGGCAGCGCTGATCGGCGGCGCCGTCGGCTGCTCCCGGGTGGCCACCAACAACGGCTGGCGCTCCCACAGCGACCAGGTGGGCCAGACCGGCACGCGGATCGCGCCGGAGCTGTACATCGCCTGCGGGATCAGCGGCGCCATCCAGCACTGGGTGGGCTGCATGGCCTCGAAGAAGATCCTCGCCATCAACACCGACTCCGAGGCGCCCATGGTCACCAAGGCCGACTACGCCGTGATCGGCGACCTCCACGAGGTGCTCGGCGCCGTGGTCGCCGAGCTGCGGGGGCGAGAGGCCTGAGGCGGGACGCGGACGGGCCGATCCCTCCAGCTACGCGCTCAGCCGCGCCTTGATCTCCTTGCAGGTGGGGCAGATGGGGTAGCGGTCCGGGTCGCGGTTGGGTATCCACTTCTTGCCACAAAGCGCGACCACCGGGACGCCCTCGACGTTGCTGCGGACGATGTCGGCCTTGCGGACGTAATGGGCAAAGCGCTCGTGGTCGCCGTCGGAGAGCCGCGGCTCGACCTTCGGAGTGGTGACGACCTCGCTCATTGGCCCCACCATACGCGCAGCGGCGCCGGGGAACACCCGGCGCCGCGTCGGACCGGCGCTAGCGGTGACGCCAGATGATCCGGCCCTTGGTCGGGTCGTATGCCGACACCTCCAACTCCACCCGGTCGCCCGGGATGATTCGGATGAGCCGGCCGCGACGCATCTTCCCGGATGCCCTGGCTATCACCTCGTGACCCGAGTCGAGCTTGACCCGGAAGCTGGCGTTGCGCAGCGTGGCGGTGACGGTGCCCTGGGTGCGGAAGACGTCGTCGCTCGACGCCACTGCTAGAAGCGCTCCCGGCGGGGTCGAGCCTCGTTCACCGTGAGCGGGCGGCCGTGGAACTCGTAGCCGTTGAGCGCGTCGACGGCCTTGCGGGCTTCGCCGTCGTCGTTCATCTCGACGAAGCCGAAGCCTCGGGAGCGGCCGGTGTCCCGGTCCATGATGATGTTGGCCGAGCTCACCGCGCCGTACTGGGCGAACAGCTCCTCCAGCTCGGCGTTGTTCGTTCGGAACGGGAGGTTTCCGACGTAGATGTTCATAGGTCGATACGTGCCTTTCTCGGTACTTGCCTGAGCCACCCGGGAAGGCGGTGGCGGGTCGTGGGACCCCGCCCATCCACGTCGGGCTCGTATGGTGGCTCGGTCTCGCAGGCGGTCCCGGGAGGGAGCGCCGTCGCAAACAGCAAGCCTGCCGCCCCGTGGCGGCACGCGGCCATTGTAGTGGCCCTTCGATGGCTGTTGCTGTCCTGTGCTTGCGCTCAGCCCTCGAAGTGCCGTCGCAGCTCCCTCCAGACCTCGGGGTACTCCTCCTGGAGCGTGCCCAGTCCTGCCGCGTACGCAGTCGGCACCAGCGGGTAGCGGGTCTCGAACATGAACGCCAGCGTCCCTTCCAGCTTCACCGGCTCCAGGTCGGCGCTGGTGGCCTTCTGCCACGCCTCGAAATCGGGCCCGTGGGGGAAGAACGAGTTGTGGAGGCTCATTCCTCCCGGGCCGAAGCCCTCCTCCTTGGCGTCGTAGACGCCGTAGATCAAGCCCATGAACTCGCTCATCACGTTCATGTGGTAGTAGGGAGGCCGGAACGTGTGCTCGGCCACCATCCAGCGGTCCGGGAAGATCACGAAGTCGACGTTCGCCACCCCGGGGCGGTCCGACTGCGAGGTGAGCACGGTGAAGATCGACGGGTCGGGGTGGTCGAAGCTCACCGTCCCCATCGTGTTGAAGCGCCGCAGATCGTACTTGTAGGGGGCGTGATTGCCGTGCCAGGCGACGACGTCGAGCGGCGAGTGATCCAGCTCCTGGGCGAACAGGCGCCCGTCGAACTTCACGTAGATCGTGCCCTCGGCCTCGATGTCCTCGTACGCCGCCACCGGGTAGAGGAAGTCGCGCGCGTTGGCGAGACCGCTGGCACCGATCACGCCCCGCTCGGGCAGCTCGAGGTACGCGCCGTAGTTCTCACACACGTAGCCACGGGCCCGGGCATCGATCAGCCCGACACGGAACTTGACGCCGCGGGGGATCACGCAGATCTCTCCGGGCGCGACATCGAGGACCCCGAGTTCGGTCGCCAGGCGCAACGCGCCCTCCTGGGGCACGACGAGCAATTCGCCGTCGGCGTCGTAGAAGTAGGTGTCGGTCATCGACTCGGTCGCGACGTAGATGTGGGCGGCCATGCCGACCTGGGTGTGGCAGTCCCCGTTGGTGGCGATCGTCCGCAGCCCGGTGAGGAACGTCGCAGGCTCGTCGGGCATCGGGGTCGCGTCCCAGCGGAGCTGGCCGATCGGCGGGTCGGTCTCCCGGGCCGGAGCGGTGCGGATCAAGCCGGCATCGACCTCATGCAGGTCGTTGACGTGCCGAACCGACGGCCGGATCCGGTATGCCCACGTGCGCCGGTTGGCAGCGCGGGGCGCCGTGAACGCCGTCCCGGAGAGCTGCTCGGCGTAGAGGCCGAGCGGGGGACGCTGCGGCGAGTTCTGGCCGACGGGAAGGGCGCCGGCGACGGCTTCGGTGGCGTGTTCGTTCCCGAAGCCCGAGAGATACGAGGGGCCGTCCACGATGTGGTGCTCCTGGGTCGCCTTCGACCCCTGATGCTACGGCGCGGCGCCGGGAGCTTCTCCCGGCGGTGAGCCGGAACTGCGCGCCGCATCCTCACCGCGGTGCCGCGCCGCCCGCCGGGGGCGCTCGGCCGCTTCGGTCCCACGATGTGGAACGAGCCTGTACGATGGAACGAAGGAGGCCCATGTCCGTCCAGTCGATCGAGCGGGCGTTCGCGCTGTTGGAGGTGCTGTCTGCAGGCCCGGCAGGCATCAGCGAGGTGGCCGCCGCCGCCGGACTGCCCAAGAGCACCGCCGCCAGGCTGTTGGGCACGCTCGAAGAGCAACGGGCCGTCGAACGCCTGCCCGGAGACACCCGGTACCGCCTCGGGCCGGTGATCGCCGACCTCGCGATTGCGATCACGCCGACCCGCAGCCTGGTGGCGGTGGCGCGGCCGCAGTTGGTGCGGCTGACCGAGGCGACCGGCGAGGCGGCCGGGTTGAGCGTCGCCGACGGCTACGACGTCCTCTACATCGGCCAGATCGACGGTCCCAACCCGGTCCAGGTGCGGGACTGGACCGGAGCCCGCATTCCGATGCACGCCGTCCCGTCGGGGATCGTGCTGCTCGCAGAGTGGCCCGAGGTCGCCGTCGCCCGGTACCTCGACCGCGAGCTGGTGGCAACGGCGCCCCGCACGGTCGTCGACCCCGACGGCATCCGGTCCAAGCTCGAGGCGGCTCGGCAGGGTGGCCATGCCTGGTTCTACGAGGAGTTCGCGGACGGCATCAACTCGGTGGCGGCGCCGCTGCGCGACGAACACGGAGCCGTGGTGGCTGCGCTCCACGTCCACGGCCCGGCCTACCGGTTCCCGGCCCCCAACACGGCGGCGGACGTCGCCGGCCGGGTGATGGACGCCGCCCGGCGGGTCTCCGCACAGCTCGGGTGGTCCTCTCCGGAGTGAGGTTCAGAACAGCCCCACGACGCTGCCGTCCTCGTCGATGTCGACGTCCAGGTAGGCAGGCCGCGCCGACAGCCCCGGCATCGTGCGCATCTCCCCCAGCAGCGGGTATATGAATCCGGCCCCCACCGAAGCCCGCACCTCGCGGACCGGCACCGTGAAACCGGTCGGAGCGCCCTTCAGCGACGGATCGTGGCTGATCGACAGGTGCGTCTTGGCCATGCAGATCGGCAGGTTCCCGAACCCGGCCTTCTCATAGGAAGCGATCTGGCGGTCGGCGTCGGCACTGTATTCCACGCCGGCTGCGCCGTAGATCTGCGTTGCGATCGCCTCGATCTTGTCCTTGATCGGCAGGTCGAGCGGATAGAGGAACTCGAAGCTCGACGGCTCGTCGGCCGCCGCCACCACCGCTTCCGCCAGGTCGGCCGCCCCCGCGCCGCCTTGCGCCCAATGGTGGGCCTCGATGGCGGCGTAGGCGCCGGCGTCTGCAGCGAGCCGCTGCACCAGGTCGACCTCGGCCTGCGTGTCGGTCGGGAACGCGTTGACCGCCACCACCACCGGCAAGCCGAAGCGGCGAGCGTTGCGGATGTGGGCGACGAGGTTGCCGGCGCCCGCTTCGAGCAGGGACAGGTTCTCCTCCGTGTAGGCGGGGTCGAGAGGCCGTCCGGGCACCACCCGGGGCCCCCCGCCGTGGGTCTTGAGTGCCCGGACCGTCGCCACCAGGACCACGCAGTCGGGCTCGAGCCCCGACACCCGGCACTTGATGTCGAAGAACTTCTCCATGCCCATGTCGGCGCCGAAGCCGGACTCGGTCACGACGTAGTCGGCGAGATGGAGCCCCACGCGGTCGGCGAGAATCGAAGAGTTGCCGTGGGCGATGTTGGCGAACGGACCGGCATGGGCGATGGCGGCCTGGCCTTCGAGCGTCTGGAGCAGTGTCGGGTGCAGCGCGTCCTTGAGCAGAACGGCCACGGCGCCGGCCACACCGAGGTCCTCGAGCGAGATCGGCTCTCCGCCTTGCGATGTGCCGACCACCACCCGCCCACACCGATCCCGCAGGTCCCGCAGCGCGCTCCGGTAGTCGGTCCCATCGACCAGCGCCAGGATTGCCATCAGCTCGCTGGCGACGGTGATGTCGAAGCCGGTCTCCCTGGGGATGCCGTCGCCGGAGCCGCCGAGGCCGACGATGATGTTGCGCAGCGCCCGGTCGTTCACGTCGACCACCCGGTTCCAGGTGACGCGGTGCGGGTCGATGTCGAGGCGGGACAAGCCCAGCTTCTCCAAGCGGGCATCGGACATGCGACGTTCGTGGTACCAGCGGGCGTCGATCGCCGCCGCCACGAGGTTGTGGGCCACGGAGATCGCATGGATGTCGCCGGTGAGGTGGAGGTTGAAGTCCTCCATCGGCACCACCTGGCTGTAACCGCCGCCCGCGGCACCTCCCTTGATGCCGAAGGTGGGCCCCATCGAAGGCTGCCGGATACAGGCGACCGCCTCGTGGCCGAGATGGCCGAGCCCCTGGACGAGGCCGATCGTCGTCGTGGTCTTCCCCTCGCCGAGCGGGGTGGGGGTGATGGCGGTGACGTCGATGTACTTGCCCTGCGGCCGCACGTCGAGGTGGATCTTCGCCTTGTGCTTGCCGTATGGGATCAGACGGTTGTCCCCGACCCCGAGCCGGGCTGCGATTGCCGCGATCGGCAGCAGGGTGGCGGACTGGGCGATCTCGAGATCGGAAGGCAAGGCAACTCCCCGGAGCCGCGAGCGGGCGGCATGTTAGGGCCTCGGCTCGCGATCCGCGGGGCCGGAACGCGCCACTCCCCTACCCGCTCGCTCCCCGGTACCCTGGCCGAGCACGCACAGGAGACCCGTGACGCGCCCACTCCCCCGCAGCCTGGCGTTGGCGGCGACCTTCGCCGCCGTCGTGGCGGTCCTCGCCTTCGCGCAAACGGGGTCCGGCCCCACCGTGGCGACCACCGCGCCCCTCCCGCTGGTCGAGCCCGTGTTCGATCCCACCCCGGCCGGGTTCGTGAACCGGTTCGCAACGGCCCTCAACGACCGGGACCTCGGCGCACTCCTGGAGAGCCTCGACCCGGAGATCAGCGTGCTGTACCTGCCTGGCGTCGCCGGCGTCGAAAACCCGACCCTGGACGAGGTACGCGCCACGTATCGCCGGTACGCGATCCTCGACGCCACGATCTCGATCGACGATTGCCAAGACGGTCCCGCCGCCGAGGCATCGGTCCTCGATTGCACGTTCACCTACAACAGCAACTACTCGCGCGCCATCGGCCTCAGTGACCCGCAGATGTTCATGCGCTTCGTGATCGGCCCGGCAGGGATCGACGCCACCTACCTCTCGCCCTTCGTGGTGGCCGCCCAGGAGCACGCGGGTGGCTGACGCCGTGCGGATCGGCGGGACGCCTCCCCTGTTCGAGGTCACGCTCGACCGCCCGCCCGCCAACGCCATCGACGCCGCCACCAGCCGGGTCATGGGAGCCGCCTTCGAGGGGTTCCGCGACGACCCGTCGCTCCGGGTGGCGATCCTGACCGGCGCCGGCGAGAGGTTCTTCTCCGCCGGCTGGGATCTGAAGGCGGCCGCAGCCGGTGAGGCGCCCGACGCCGACTACGGGCCGGGCGGCTTCGGCGGCTTCCCGAACCTCTCCGGCCTGCGCAAGCCGGTCATCGCTGCCGTCAACGGCTTGGCGGTCGGCGGCGGCTTCGAGCTGGCGCTGGCCGCCGACCTCGTCGTCGCCGCCGATCACGCCGAGATGTGGCTGCCCGAGGCGGCCATCGGGCTCGTCCCGGACACCGCTGCGGTGCGGCTGCCCCGCGTGCTGCCTGCAGCGATCGCCGCCGAGCTCCTGCTCACCGGGAGGCGGCTCGGCGCCGCCGAGGCGGCGCAGCTGGGCCTCGTCAACCGGGTGGTCCCCGCGGCCGGGCTGCTCGACGCCGCCCGGGAGCTGGCCGGTGCGATCGCCGCGGCCGCCCCGCTGGCGGTCGCAGCAATCCTGGCGATCTCCCGGCAAACCACCCACCTGAGCCTCGAAGAAGCCGCCCGCCGCCTCCAGAGCGGCGACGTGGCCGAGTACCGGCGGGCGATCGAATCCGAGGATGCACGGGAGGGGGCGGCGGCATTCGCCGAGAAACGCGAGCCGCGCTGGCGGGGCCGCTGATGACCGAGCTGCCCGACTACGAGCTCACGGTGCCCGCCGAGTGGATCGACTACAACGACCACCTCAGCGAGGGTTACTACGGCGTTGCCTTCGCAGCCGCCGGGGACTGGGTGCTGGAGTGGGCCGGGTTCGACGCCGCCTACCGCGCCGGCGAGCGCGGCACGTTCTACACCGCCGAGGCCCAGACGTGGTTCCTCAGGGAGGTGGCGCTCGGCGCCGGGGTCGCGATCCACACCACCGTCCTGGGAGCCGACGCCAAACGGCTCCATCTGTTCCACGAGATGCTGGTCGGCGGCGAGACCTGCGCGCTCCAGGAGTCGATGTTGCTCCACGTCGACGCCGACACCGGCACGGTCGTTCCCATGGCGGCTGCCATCCGCGCCAGGTTCGAGACGCTGGCTGCCGCTCACGCCGGCCGGCTGCGCCCGGAGCGGATCGGGACCGGCGTCAGGGGCATGCCTCCCGCCTGACGAACACGGCGATCGGTGGGCGGAACGGATAGGGTGCGGCCGTGACCGCCGACACCGCGCCCGCATATCCGGCAGGGAACCCTGCGATCGCGGAGTGGGAGGCGGCGGGGCTGCCACCCCCCGACCTCGACGTGCTGCGGGCGTACCGGTTGGGCAGGATCCGCGCCGAGCTGGCGGCCGGCGGCTTCGACGGCGCCGTGCTCTACGACCCCATCAACGTCCGCTACGCCCTCGACTGCCCGAACATGCAGGTCTGGTGCATGCACAACGCGGTGCGCTACGCGTTCGTCGCCACCGACGGTCCCGCCATCATGTTCGACTTCACCCGGTGCGAGCACCTCAGCGACGATCTGCCCCTGATCGCGGAGGCGCGGCCGGCGACGAGCTGGGACTACTTCGAGAACGGTCCCCGGGAGACGGAGCTGGTGCACCGCTGGGCTGCCGAGATCGCCGACCTGGTCGTCGAGCACGGTCGCGGAGATCGCCGCATCGCCATCGACAAGGTCGAGCCGCCGGGCGTGGCCGCCCTCGCCGAGCGCGGCGTGGAGGCAGTCGCCAGCATGGGCTTCGCGGAGCGGGCCCGGCGCATCAAGCATCCCGAAGAGGTCAAAGCGATGCGGCGGGCCATGCACGTCGCCGAGACTGGAATGGCGCAGATGTGGGAGGAGCTGCGGCCCGGACTCACCGAGAACCAGCTCTGGTCGATCCTCCATGCCGCCAACATCGCCAGGGGCGGCGAGTGGATCGAGACCCGGCTGCTGACCAGCGGGCCCCGCACGAACCCCTGGTACTACGAGTGCTCTGACCGCGTCATCGAGGCGGGCGACATCGTGAGCTTCGACACCGACCTCATCGGGCCGTACGGATACTGTGCGGACATCTCCCGGGCCTGGGTGACGCCGGGCCGCATGCCGACCGGCGAGCAACAGACGCTGCAGGCAGTCGCCGTCGAGTTGCTGGAGCACAACCGCGCCCTGCTCCGGCCCGGGCTCGAGTTCAGGGACTTCTCCGAGAAGGCGTACGTGCTTCCCGAGAAGTACCTGCCGAACCGCTACTCGACCGTCGCCCACGGCGTCGGCCTCGTCGACGAGTACCCGGCGATCCGCTACCCCGAAGACTGGGAGTGGTACGCCTACGACGGCGTCCTCGAGCCCGGCCAGGCGCTCTGTCTCGAGGCCTACGTCGGCGAGGTCGGCGGCCGCGAAGGCGTCAAGCTCGAGATCCAGGTCCTCATCACCGAGACGGGCGTGGAGACCATCGACACGTTCCCCCTCGACCTGACCCCGGGGTAGAGCGGCGATCCTCCCCCCGCCCGGGATACCGGCGGGAGATGGGGGCGGGTGCAAAGAGAAGCGGCGCCCCTGACGGGGCGCCGCTCTCCGGTCGTTGGCGTCGCAGCCGCTAGGCCGCGGCGCGGGCCTCCGCGAGCCACTCGTCCACGGTGCCGCGGTTGGCCGCGATCCACTCGTTGGCCAGGTCGATGATGTCCTGGTTGGTGTTGCGGCCGCCGTCCTGCTCGACGTTGGCGAGCGAGACGTCGATGATCGGCAGCTTGACCAGCTCGAGCAGCTTGGCTGCCACGGGCTCGGACGCGAGCCAGTCCTTGTTGGCCGTCACCTGGATGTCGGCGGCGATCCAACCGAGCTGGCACGTGCCGAGATCCGCAGCCAGCGGGCACTGCTCCGGGCCGATGTTGGCGGTGCCGGGACGCTGGTCGTGCGCCTCGCCGCCATCCTGGCCGGCCGGGTTGGAGTCGTCGATGACCTCCTCGACACCCACCCAGACGACGTTGGAGCCCGGGATCAGCTGCGTGATGTACGCGCTGGGGGTCCAGGTGTAGATCACCATCGGCACGTCGTTGTTGGCCTTGTCGACGGCCTCGGCGACCATCGCGTCATAGCCGGCGATCGTCTGGGTGATGTTCTCCCAGCCCGAGAAGGCGATCTGGCTCGTGATGATGTTGTCACACGTCCAGGACTCCTGGCAGCCGTAGATGTCGGCAATGCCGTTGCCCGGCACCGGGTCGGCCGCGTCGAACGCCGCCAGCGCGTCCGCGTTGTCGTTCAGGTCGTCGAGGGTCTTGATATTGAACTCCTCGGCGAACGACTTGGTCATCAAATAGCCCTGCAGGCCGCCGGCGATCATCTCCTCGCCTACGACTTGCAGATGGTCGCCCACCTTGCTGCCGTCAGGCAGCTCCGGCTCCCACCAGCTCCGGTGGCCGGGGTACCAGCTGTTGACCCAGAAGTCGAAGTCGCCCTGCGCCATC
>CAYGCW010000035.1:0-11383 GCA_964348465.1 uncultured Acidimicrobiia bacterium
TGCGCCGCCTCCCGAGAGGGCCGCGCCTCGCCGCCGTGCGCCGCTGGCTGCCCGCGGTCATGGGGCTCCTGGTGGCGGCGATCGGCCTCGTGATGACCGTGACGGCGCTACGGCCGCTGCTGGCCTGATTTCAGCCGAGGCGGACCCTGGCGATCGCCGGCTCGGTGAGGCTGCCAAGGTACAGCCAGCCGTCGTGTTCCCTGGCGCCGGTGATCGGGGCGTAGCCACCTTCCGGGTCTTGGAGGTTGTGGGTCACCTCGCCGTCGCCGTCGAAGCCGAGCACGAACGAATGCCGTACCGGTTGCGGCTGGAGGTTCTCCGGCAACGCCGTGACGAGCGCCCGCAGCCGCGGCCGGGGCAGCAAGAAGTCGAGCTGCGGGTTGCGGGGCGTGAACATCGCTACCCAGAACGTGCCGCCCGGCCCGGTGGACAGGTTGTCGGGGATACCGGGCAGGTTGTGGGCGAACGGCTCGTCGCGGCCCGCCTTGGCGCCGCTCAACCACAACCGCCGGATGCGGTACTTGCCGGTCTCGGCCACCAGCAGGAACGACTCGTCGGGCGCCAGCGCCACCCCGTTGGCGAAGTACAGGCCGTCCAGCAGGAGCCGCGTCTCGCGAGTGTCGGGATCGTGGGCGAACAGCCGCCCGTTGCCACGGTGCTCGAGGATGTCGGCCCGGTAGTTGTCGATCCCGAACCGGGTCGAACTGTCGCTGAAGTAGATCGTGCCGTCTGACGCCACGGCGGCGTTGTTCGTGAAGCGAAGCGCGTTGCCGTCGTAGGAGTCGACGAGCACTTCCACGGCGCCGCCCGGCTCCACCGCCAGCAGCCCCCGCTTGGGATCGCACACGATCAGGCGGCCGTCCCCGGCGAGCTCGAGCCCGAGCGGCCGGCCCCCGGTGTCGGCCACGACCTCCGGCCAGCCGCCTCCCGGAGGGAAGCGCACGATGCGGCCGTCGACGAGCCCGGCGTACACCCGGCCGGCCGGGTCGACGACGACGTCCTCAGGACCTTCCCCCGTCACTTCCCACCGCTCTGCGGCGGCGAGCGCGTCGTTCGCGGCGAAACGACCCTCCAGCGGTGGAGGCTGGGGCGGATCCCAGCGGGCCGGGTCGACGCGGGGGTGCGGCGGCGGCTCGGCGACCGGCTCCAGCACCAAGATCGGGATCTCACGGGCGGTGGCTTCGTCGTACGCGGCGTAGTCGGGCGACGCCGCCACCGCACTCGCCCACAGCGCCTCGCGCTCCATGCCCTCCGCCGGGCGGGACCGGGCCGACAGCTCCTTGCCGCGCACCAACAACGTGGCTCTCGGGTCGGCGGCGAGATTCAGGTACCAAGCCGGATGGGAGTGGTAGCCGGCGTTCGACGCGACGACCGCGTAGCCGTCGTCGGTCTCCACGTAGGAGAGGGCAACCCGGCGCGGCTCGCCGGAGCGGCGCCCGGTGGTGGTGAGCAGCAGGATCGGCATGCCGCGGACGCGCCCCCCCACCCGGCCCCCAGTCGCGCCGAGCAGCGTGCGGTGCACACGCCAGAACGCCTTGAGCAGCGCGTTGCGCTTCACGGCCCCTCCCGTCTCTCGGCCGGAATCCTACCGGCGCCCGGGTTCGGCGTTGCGAGCGGCGGTGGCGATAATCGGAGCGACATGAGCACGATCCAGCGCCTCGCAGCATCCCTGCTCGCCTGCGCATTGCTCGCCTCGGCATGCGGCGACTCCGGCGCGCCAGACACGAGCGCCGCGGGGGTGGCCAGCTTGCGGGACGACGACACCACCGATGCCGGGGGCGCGCCGGCGGCCCGCCAGGACTTCCAGGAGGCCGTGCTCGACGTGGCGGCCTGCCTCCGGGAGCAAGGGTTCGAGGTGGCCGATCCCACCTTCGATGCCGAAGGCAACCCGGTGCTGTCGCCCGACCTGGCGCCTGACATCGACCTCGCCTCGAGTGAGTTCCTCGACGCGTTCGACGAATGCGCCTCGATCCTCCAGGACGCCCTGCCCAACGAATTCGCCGCCCTCGACCCGGAGTTGCAGGCGCAGGTCAGGGACAACCTCGGCCAATTCGCCCAGTGCATGCGCGACGAGGGTGTCGAGAGCTTCCCGGATCCCCGCCCCACGGGCAATCCGTTCCAGTTCCGGGACATGATCGCGCTCGGCGCCGACCCGGACATCGACGCCGCCCAGGAAGCCTGCCAGCCCCTCCTCCAGTTCGCCACGGAGGACTGACCAGGTGCGCACGCTGCTCCGCCTGGTGGTCGTGGCGGCGATCGTGGGAGCGATCGCCGTGGGCGGCGTCCTCATCGTCAACCGGGCCGCAGAGGACACCGCCGCCACCACCACGGCTCCGGCCGAACGCGCCACCGTCGAGGTGATCCGCACCGACCTCGTCGAGACCGAGACCTTCGCCGCCACCCTCAGGTACCGGGATCCCCGCACCGTGCTCGCGGCGGCGCCGGGTGTCGTCACCGCGCTTCCCGACGAGGCTGCGGTCGTCGAACGCGGCGAGACCGTCGCCGAGATCGACGGGGCACCCGTGGTGCTGATGTACGGCGACCGGCCGGCGTGGCGGGCGCTCTCCACTCGCGCCGCCGACGGGCCGGACGTCCTCCAGCTGGAGCAGAACCTCGTCGCCCTGGGCTTCGACCCCGATGGCGACATCACCGTCGACGAGGACTTCACGACGGTGACGAGGAACGCAGTGCGCGACTGGCAGGATGAGCTCGGCATCGACGACAGCGGCGTGGTCGACCTCGGGCGCGTCGTCTTCATGCCCGGGCCGGTGCGGATCGGAGCTCACCTGGCCGAGGTGGGCGCCCTGGCCGCGCCGGGCACGCCCCTGCTGACGGTCACGGGCGACCGTCAGGAGGTGGTGCTCGACCTGGAGGCCGACCGCCAGGACCTCGCCTCCGAGGACGCCGCCGTGGCCGTCGAGCTACCGGATGGGGCTCGGGTGGGCGGCCGGATCGTCGAGATCGGCACCGTGGCCCGCGTTCCGCCCGGCGGGGCGGAGCCGGTGATCGAGGTGATCATCGACCTCGACGACGAGGCGGTTGCGGGCGACACCGACGAGGCGCCGGTCGACGTCGAGCTGGTCGCCGCGCGCGCCGACGACGTGCTGGCGGTGCCGGTACAAGCACTGCTCGCACTCGCCGAAGGAGGCTATGCCCTCGAAGTCGTCGAAGGAGCCGGAACCCGGCTCGTTGCCGTGGAGACGGGCAAGTTCGCGGACGGCCTCGTCGAGGTCACCGGGGACGTGAGCCCCGGCACCGTGGTGGTCGTTCCCCGATGACCGTGGCGCCGGTGCTGGAGCTGGCCGGCGTCGAGAAGGTGTACCCGGGACCGCCGCCGGTACGAGCTGTCGACGGCGTCGACCTCACGGTGCACGCCGGTGAGCTGGTGGCCGTCGTCGGGCCATCGGGCTCCGGCAAGTCGACGCTGCTCCACCTGATGGGAGGCCTCGACCGGCCCACGGCCGGCACCGTCCGCATCGAAGGCAAGGACCTCTCCCGGCTCTCCGACCGCAGGCTGTCGGCGATTCGCGCCCACCGGATCGGGCTCGTGTTCCCGGACTTCTTCCTCCTGACCGGCGTCAGCGCCGCCGGCAACGTCGCCCATGGCCTCTTCTACCGGGGGATTCCCCGCCGGGAGCGACGGGCACGGGCCACAGAGGCGCTGCGGCGCGTCGGCCTCGGCGACCGGCTCCACCACCTCCCGACGCAGCTCTCCGGCGGCGAACGCCAGCGGGTGGCGATCGCCAGGGCCCTGGTCGGCGAGCCCGCCTTCGTGCTCGCCGACGAGCCCACCGGCAACCTCGACAGCGCCTCCAGCGAGGGAATCGTGTCTCTGCTCGTCGACCTCAACGCGGCCGGCACCACCATCGTCGCCATCACCCACGACCCCGAGGTGGCCGCCTGCTTCCCGCGGCGCATCGAGATGCGCGACGGGCGGCTCGTGGCGGGGGCGACGGCGTGACCGGGCGGAGCCTGCGGAGCCACGTGCTCCCGGGCGACGCGCTCGGGCTGGGGTTCTCGGGCCTCGCCGCCCGTCCCGGCCGGTCGGCGTTGACCGCCCTCGGCATCGCCATCGGGATCGCCGCCATCGTGGCGGTCCTCGGTATCACCGCCTCCAGCCGGGCGGACCTGCTGGCGACGCTGGACGAGCTGGGCACCAACCTGCTGCGGGTCACCCCGGGCCAGGGCGTGTTCGGCGCCGGCACCGAGCTGCCGGAGCGTGCCCCGGAGATGGTCGGCCGCATCGGGCCGGTGGAGCGGGTGACCGCCACCACCCAGCTCGGCGTGTCGGTGCGCCGCAACGACCTGATATCGGAGCTGGAGACGGGCGGCATTTCGGTGCTGGCCACCCGCATCGGGCTCACCGACGTCCTCGGAGTGGAGATGGCGCAGGGCCGTTTCCTCGACGCCGCCACGGCCACCGTGCCGGCGGTCGTACTCGGGGGCGTGGCAGCCGACCGGCTGGGCATCTCTTCGCTGGACCCGGCGCCCCGGGTACGGGTGGCGGACGAGTGGTTCACCGTGATCGGTGTCATGGCGCCGCTCCGCCTCCACCCCGACCTGGACCGGTCGGCGCTGATGGGCTACCCGGTGGCAGGAGCGCTGTTCGAGGCCGAGATCACGCCGACCGCCCTCTACGCCCGGGTCGCCCCCGACTTCGTCGAGGACGTCGTCGACGTCATTCCCGCCACCGTCGATCCGGAGAGTCCCGACCAGGTCGAGGTGACTCGCCCCTCAGACGCCCTCGAGGCGCGCCGCGCCGCCGACGAGGCGCTGACCTTGCTGCTGGTCGGTCTCGGCGCAGTGGCTCTGCTGGTCGGCGGCGTGGCGATCGCCAACATCATGGTGATGTCGGTGCTGGAACGGCGCCAGGAGATCGGGGTCCGCAGGGCGCTGGGAGCCACCCGTGGTCACGTCCGGCTCCAGTTCGTCCTCGAATCGGTGCTTCTGGCCGGCGTCGGGGGGCTGGCCGGCGCCGCATTGGGCGCGGCGATCACGGTCGCGTTCGCGGTCAACCAGGACTTCCGCATTGCGGTGCCTCCAGACGGCCTCGCCGCCAGCGTCGCAGCGGCACTCGCCATCGGCGCGCTCGCCGGGCTCTACCCGGCGGCCCGCGCGGCTCGTATCCCGCCTGCGGAAGCCGTGCGAACGTGAGCGCTCACCCGCTGGTGATATAGCGCTCGAGTTGCTCGATGACCTCCTCCTGCTGGGAGATCACGGCCTTGACGATGTCGCCGATGGACACCAACCCGACCATCTTGCCCTCCTCCATCACGGGCAAGTGGCGGATGCGGCGACCGGTCATGAGCGCCATGCAGCGCTCGACCATGTCGTCGGGGCTCACCGTCTGCACCTCAGACGTCATGATCTCGCGCACCTTCGCCTCGTTGGAGCGCCTGCCCAGGAGGATGACCTTGCGGGCGTAGTCCCGTTCCGAGACGATGCCCACCAGCTCGTCTCCGTCGACGACCGGGAGCGCCCCCACGTCGTGCTCGGCGAGCACCTCGAGCGCCTCGTACACGAGCGCGTCGGGGCGGATGCTCCAGACCTCCGTGCCCTTGCCGTCGAGGATGCTTGCGACGGTCTTCATCGGCCTCCCTTCCGCCGGCTGCGGCGGAACCATGGTAAGGGACGGCGCCGGCGCGTGCCGGAACCGGGCGACCGCAGGCACGTCGGCCGTCGCCGGCCGTGCGCCGGTGGATGGCGTCGGGGCGCTAGCGCCGGTGTTCGAACTCGCCGGGACGCCCGCCCCCGGCGCCCGAGCCGGACACCGCGTGCCGCGCCCTGAGCGCGAGGGCGGCACCGATGGCGACGAGCACCAAGGCGAACGAGAACAGGAAGGTCTCGCCGAGCACGTCGGCGGTGATCGCCGCCTGGGCGTCCTCGAGCGCCTGCTCATAGGTCGGGTCGCCGAGTGGGGGCAAGTCGAGGCGGCGGCGCAACGTGTCGAAGCGGTGAAGCCCCCAGGCGGTCAGGCCGGACAGGCCGACGGCGAGACCCATCAGCCGAAACAGGATCACGAGGCCCCCGGCCGTCCCGCGGCGATCGGGGGGCGCGGCGTCGACCACGGCGGCGTTGGTGGGCGCCGTCACCAGGCCGAACCCGGCACCGAGAACGACGAGCTGCCACGCCATCTGCCCCGTCGACGTGCGGGTCCCCCAACTGAGGCCCATCGCCAAGAAGCCGGCGGCGCACATCGCGAGCCCGCCGATCACGACCGGACGATAGGTGGACCGCTCGGTGAGAACGCCGCCGAAGTACGACGTCGCCGCCATCGAGGCGGTGAGCGCGCTCAGCACCAGGCCGCTCAGCACCGCAGCCTGCTCCAGACGGGTCTCGACGACCAGGTTCACGAACAGCGGCACGTCGACCATGGCGATCACCAGCACCGCCCCGACGAGGAAGTTCACGAGAACCGCCGCCGACAAGTTCGGGCGGCGGAACAGAGCGAGGTCGATGAGCGGCTCCCGGGTCCGGCTCTCCACCCACAGGAAGGCCCCGAGCGCCACCGCCGCCACCACGAACAGCGGCAGCACCAGCGACGTCCCCTCCCCGGACAGCTCCGCGAGCTCACTGACGGTGCCGATCTCGCCACTGTCCAGCAAGGCGACGTTCAGCGCCACCAGCGCCACCGTCAGCGTGACCGCCCCTGCCCAGTCGAGCCGGGCGCGGCGAGCGGGGCGGTCGAGGTCGCGCAGCGCCCACCAGGTGGCGGCGATACCGACGAGGGCCAGGGGGATGTTGAGGTAGAACTGCCAGCGCCAGCTCAGGAAGCGGACCAGCAGCGCCCCGAACATCGGTCCCCACACCCATCCGATCGTGTCGACCGCCCCGAGCACTCCCAGCGCCCCGGGACGGCGGCGTTCCTCGTACACGTCGCCTATGACCGCCAGCGCCACCGGAACCATCGCTCCGCCCCCAACCGCCGTCATGATCCTGCCGGCGATGAAGGGACCCAGTGACGTCGTGAACGGGATGTAGATCGAGCCGGCGAGGAACAGGACGAGGGAACCGAGGAACACGCGGCGCCGGCCGAGTAGGTCGCTGAGGCGGCCCATGAACGGCATGACGGCGACATAGGCGACGAGGTAGGAGTTGACGATCCAGGCGGCGTCGTCGAACTCCTCCGGGAGCGCCAAGCCGAGGTCGCCGATGATGGGGCGCAGCATCGTGGACACCACCGTGAGGTCGTCGGCGGCGATGAAGACGCCGAATGAGACGACCGCCAGCACGACGGCGGCGGAAGGGCGGCGAGCCGGGGCCGGGGCGGCCACGGCTCAGGCGCCGGTCGGCGGCTCGATGGTGACGGGCTCGTCGAACTCGGAGAGGTCGAGCACCCAGTCGCTCGCGCCGTCGGCGCCGTCGGTCGTGAACGCCACCTGGAGCACCCGGGCCGTCTCCCGGTCGATCATGATCACGACGTCCACCGCCTGTTCGGACACCAGCCCGGCCGTGAGCACCTCGACGCGGGCCGGGGCCACGGTGCCGGCCACGACATACGGGCCGGACTCTTCTCCGCCCACGAGCGCCGCGCCGCTCATGTCGGCGCCCAGCAGCGGCCGCCAGCCGAGGTCAGGGTCGAAGATGATGGCCGGGTTGAACCCGGTGCCGGCTGGGAATTCATCCCACTCCTGGCTGAGGGGGTTCGTGAGCCACACGCGGTCGCCGATCGCGATCGTGCCCACCTCGACGGCGAAACCGCTCGCCTTGACCTTCAGCAGCGCCTGCGCCGAGTCGGGAGCCAGGTACTGCCCGGTGGCCGAGTCGAACTCCAGCCCGGCGACGGTGATAGGCGCCCCGCTGCGCAACAGCTCGAAGCGCAGCGTTTCGACGGAAGACATCGCCTCCGTGGCGGCGGTCAGGATCTGTCCGGGGTCGGCCGGCAGCGTCGTCTCCCCGGACGAGTCGCCGCATCCCACGGTGACCAGGGCAGCCAGCAGCCCGACCACCGGCAAAGGGAGCGCTCGCCATCTCACCGGGCGGAGGCTAGAGCACGCGGTGCCGGAGGTGGGTGCCTGGTAGCTTCATGTGCCCATGTCCGCCCGGCTGGACTTCCCGATCAAGCGCATCCGCCTCGACAACGGACTGCGGGTGGTGATGTCGCCCGACCGGTCGGCGCCCACCGTGGCCGTCGCCGTGCACTACGACGTCGGCTTCCGATCGGAGCCGGAGGGCCGCACGGGCTTCGCCCACCTCTTCGAGCACATGATGTTCCAGGGCTCGGAGCACCTCGGGAAGATGGAACACGTCCACCGGGTGCAGGGCAACGGCGGCACGCTCAACGGGACCACCACCCCCGACTACACCAACTACTTCGAGGCGTTGCCATCCACCGCCCTCGAGCTCGGCCTCTTCCTCGAGGCCGACCGGATGCGGTCGCTGGCGCTCACCGACGAGAACCTCGCCAACCAGATCGACGTGGTCAAGGAAGAGGTGCGCGTCAACGTCCTCAACCAGCCGTACGGCGGGTTCCCGTGGATCCACCTGTCCCCGCTCTTGTTCGACACCTTCGCCAACGCCCACAACGGCTACGGCAGCTTCGAGGATCTGGAGGCCGCCACCGTCGCCGACGCCCGTGACTTCTTCCGGCGCTACTACGCCCCCGCCAACGCCGTCCTCACGCTCGTCGGTGACTTCGACGCCCGCGCCGCGGCACGGCTGACTCGCCACCACTTCGACGACATCCGGGGCCGGCGTCCGCCCCGCCGCAGCCGCTTCGCCGAGCCGCCGCCCGAGCGGGAGCGCCGCGGCACCCACGTCGACCGGAACGCCCCGACGCCGGCGGTGGCGATCGGGTACCGGGAGCCCGAGCCCGGCGCCGACGTCGACGGCACGCTCGCTCTCACGGTCGCCGCCGAGCTGCTGGCCAGCGGCGAGATCGGCGTCCTGCGCCGACGCCTGGTGCGGAACGAAGGCCTCGCCACCTCCGTCAACGCCTGGCTCGGCGTGTTCGGCGGAGCGCTGATCCCGTTCGAGCGAGACCCGACCCGGTTCCAGATCATGGTCCACCACCCTCAGGTGGAGTCGCTCGACGCGATCCTGGCCGCCGTCGACGAGGAGCTGGAACGGCTGACGGCCGGTGTCGACGCAGCCGCCGTCGCCCGAGTGGTGGCCGAAGCGACCGGCGACTATCTCCGCCACGTCGACGGCTTCCTGTCGCGCGCGCTCACGATCGCCCCGCTGGAGTTGTTCCACGGCCGCGGGGAGCTGGTCAACGAGCTGCCGGACCGGCTGGCCGCGCTGGAGCCGGCAGACGTGGCAGCCGCCGTGAGCCGCTGGCTGCGCCCCGACCACCGGGCCGTGCTGCAGCTGGTACCGGCGTGATCGTCGTACCGGTCCCGGACCAGCCGGACCCGCTCCGGCTGCCCCGCTTCACCACGGCCCGTCTCGACAACGGCGTCGTCGTGGTGGCCGGGCGGCGCGGCGAGGTGCCGATGGCAGAGCTGCGCCTCTGGCTCCCGGCCCCCGGCCGGACCGCGGCCGACAAGGCCGGCGCCCGGCTGCTCGCCAAGACGCTGCTCGCCGGGACCGGGGCTCGCAGCGACCTCGACATCGATGGCGCCGTGCAGGCGGCCGGCGGCACCCTCAACGTGTCGTCGTCTTCCGACGGCTTGTCGGTGACGGCTTCGGCGCTCACGGCTCGGCTCGGTGACCTGCTCGCGGTCGTCGCCGACGTGCTCACCGACGCTGCGTTCCCCACGGACCGGGTCCGCAACCACCGGCTGCGGCTCCAGCGAGAGCTGGTGATCCAGCGCAGCCGGCCGGCAACGGTCGCTTCTGAGGCGCTGGCGGCGGCGATGTACGGCAAGCACCCCTACGGCGTGCAACTGCCCTCGCCGGCGGCGCTCGACCGGATCGGCCCGACGGCGCTGACGCGGCTGGCCGCAGCCGCGGTGCGTCCCGGAAAGGCCACGCTGAACGTGGTGAGCTCGCTGCGACCCGGCGCCGCCATCGCGGCGGTCGACCGCGCGCTCGGGGGATGGCGGGGCCTCCCTGCCGGCGCGCCGCTGCCCGCGCCCCGCCCTGCGGCACCGCAACGCGTGCGCGTGGTGCACCGGCCCGGCGCCGTCCAGACCAACATCCGCATGGGCGGACCGGCCCTCGCCCGCCACGAGGACGGCTACGCCGCACTGGCGCTGGCGGAGCTGGCGCTCGGGGGCTATTTCGCGTCGCGACTCGTGGCCAACTTGCGCGAGGAGAAGGGCTACACCTACTCCCCGCGCTCGGCGATCTCCCACCGGGCCCTCGCCTCCCGGGTCACGATCGCGGCGGACGTCGCCACCGACGTGACCGGCCCCGCCTTCCTGGAGACCCGATACGAGCTGGGGCGAATGGCGACGGATCCGCCGGGCGGGGACGAGCTGGAGCGGGCCCGTCGCTACCGTCTCGGCGGCCTCGTCCTCGGCGCCCAAACCCAGGCCGGGCTGGCCGGACAGCTCCACCGGCTGGCCGCAGTCGGACTCGGACCGCACTGGCTGCGGGACTACCAGGCGGCGGTGGAGGGGACGAGCCCCGCCGAGGTCGCCGCCGCAGCCCGGCGCTGGCTGCGATCGGGTGACCTCGTCACGGTCATGGTCGGCGACGCCGAACGCATCGTCCCGCAGCTCGAGCCGCTCGCCGATGTCGAGGTCGCCGCGCCGTGACGGGCGAGCGCCGACTGGGGCGGGCGCCCCCATCCGCCGCCCAATCGGTCAACTGCTGAACAGCGACGCCAGCATCTCGACGCCGTACCAGAGGTTGCCGATGCGGAGGTTCTCGTCGGCGGCGTGCTGGTTGTTGTCGTGGTTGGCAAACGGGGTGACGATCACCGGCACCGCCATCTCGGCGGCAAGCGCATGCAGAGGCACGGAGCCGCCCAGTGTCGGCTGGGTGATCGGTGCCGACCCGGCCGCTGCCTCGACGGCCGCCAGCACCTGCTCGGCCGCAGGCGAGTCGAGGGGCGTCCGCCATCCCGGGTAGCCGGGCCGTCGGTCGACGCGGGCGAGCCGGCGGTGGCGGCGCCTGGTTTCGGCATCGGGCACCTGGGTGACAACGTGGTAGCCCTGGCGCTCGATGTGCGCCTGGACCCGGTCCGCGCGGCATCGCCGACTCCGCCGGCGGCCAGACCTCTGACGTTCAGCGAAGGCAGCAGCATTCGCTCGGCAAGCGGCGCGCCTCCGGCCTCGGTGGCGGCCAGGCCGAGTTCGGCGCGCAGCTGCTCGTCGTAGTGCGGCAGCGCCGCGATGGCCGCCCTGTCGGCGGCGCCGGCGGGAGCGGTTCCCTCGTAGAAGCCTTCGACGCGCACGGTGCCGTCGGCGTCCTTCATCGACGCCAGCAGCCGGGCCAGCTCCAGGGCCGGGTTGGGCGCCCAGTTGCCGTAGTGGCCGCTGTGGAGGTCGTGCAC
>CAYGCW010000035.1:11393-14389 GCA_964348465.1 uncultured Acidimicrobiia bacterium
TTTCTCTCGGTGCAAAGGAAGCTGTTAGGTGTGTTAAGAACCGTGGTGCCGACGATCATTCCCTCCTCGACGGCGTATTTGGCCTTTCCGTTTCGCTGGATCCAGCGTCCCTTCGCCCGAACCGATCTCGGCACGGGGTACGTCGCGTGCGCTCGGCTCCCGGGGTGAGCCGGCTGCGCCGGTTTCGCGTCTGGAGAGCGGGGTTCGGCGTGGTGGGCACCGCCTTCCTCGTCGTCACCTTCATGGGAACCTGGGACTCGACCAGGGACGCGGTCATGCCGTCGTGGCCGCTGTGGGGGTCGTGCTCCGCTCCGTAGACGGTGATCTCCATCTCGGTGATGCCCCGCACGCCGAACACCACCTGCGGCCTTCCGGTGGCGTGCACCGGCCCGTCGCACACCAGCCACAGGTCGGCGGCGAATCGGTCACGGTAGGAGGCCAGATAGGCGGCCAGGTGGCCGGAGCCGATCTCCTCCTCCCCTTCGAACAAGAAGACGATGTTGCGAGTCGGCACCAGGCCCGCCGACGCGAGCGCGTCCAGTGCTGCGACGGCGGCCACGACCGGGGCCTTGTCGTCGGCGGCCGACCTGGCGTACAGCCGCCACCCCGGGTCGATCTCGTCTCCGGGACCCGGCATCGGCAGCCGGGTGCCGCCGCCGGAGAGCGGGCCGGTACACAGCGTCGGCTCCCACGGGCCGAACGTCCACTCGGATGGGTCCACCGGCTGGCCGTCGTAGTGGGCGTAGATGCCGACGGTCCCGGTGGCTCCGGCGGTGTCGAGCCGGCCCGACACGACCGGAGCGGCGCCCTCGATCTCCAGCAGCGCGGCGGCCACCCCCCGCCGCTCGAGCATCGCCTGGATGGCCGCGGCGTTGGCGCGCACGGCCGGCAGGTCGCGGGACACATTTGGCATCGCCAGCAGGGAGGCGAACTCGGCGAGGATCGCCGACCCCTGGGCGGCGTGGTGGGCGCGGGCGGCGGCAACGGCGGCGGTCATCGCAGCCACCATAGGTAGCCTCGGCAGGCCCGGGAGGCCGATCGCATTGAGCTTCTACAACTACGCCACGTTCGACTTGTCTCGCGAGGAGGCTCCGTTCGCCCGCTTCGCAGACGGGCTCCACGCCGGAGAGCCCGCCCCGGAGTTCAGCCTGGAGGACCTCGGGTCCGGGCGCATGGTGCCCATGGGCGAGCTGTGGGCGAGCGGACCGGCCGTTCTCGAGTTCGGCTCCTTCACCTGACCGTACTGTGCGATGGCGGCCGCCGCGATGGACGACATCGCAGACCGCTATCGGCCCCGGGGCGTGACCTCGGCGTTCATCTACGCCCGAGAGGCGCATCCCGGCGAGAACTACCGCCATCACACGTCGATGGCGGGCAAGCGGGCCAACGCCGCCGCCTTCCGGGACGAGTGCGCAGTCCGCAGGCCGATCCTGCTCGACGGCCTCGAAGGCGCCGCCCATCATGCCTACGGGTTGCTGCCGAACATGACGTGGATCATCGGCCGGGGCGGGACGATCCAATACAAGGCCGCTTGGACCGGGCCGGAAGACGTCGAGGACGCGCTGCGGTCTGTGCTCGACGCCGCAGAGGCGCGTCGCTCCCGGCGCCTCGCCCCGATGTATACGGAGCGGGTGGCATGGCGGGAGAGCGACGCCGCCGCGTTCCGAGCCGGTCTGGAGCGGGCCGGCCCGCAGGCGGTGCGCGACTTCTACGGACGATGAGAGACGGCACCGTCAAGGCGCTGTCGGCGTTCCACCGCCGGCTGTACCGGGCCACCAATGGCCGGGTCGGGAAATGGCTGCCCGGAGTGGATGCCCCGATGCTGCTGCTCACCACCACCGGACGCCGCAGCGGCCGACCGCATACCGTCCCGCTCCTGTACCTGGAGGAACGCGGCGGCTGGCTGGTGGTCGCCTCCTACGGCGGTCGGCCCCACCACCCGGCCTGGTACCTCAACCTGCGCGCCGAACCTGCGTGCCTGGTGCAGGTCGACGGCCGCCGCGTGCCGGGCCGGGCGGCCGACGCGCCGGCCGCTGCACGCGCCGCGCTGTGGTCCCGAGTGGTCGCGGCTTACCCGGGCTACGAGCAGTACCAGGCCCGCACCACCAGGGAGATCCCGCTGGTGCTGATCGAGCCGGCCTGAGTCACAGGCCGAGGTCCGACACCGGACGGCGCCCGGCGTACCCGGCGCCCAGGTCGTGGTACCAGCCGACGGCCGCCTCCCCCTCCCTCCAGCAGAGCAGCACCTCGCGCCCACCTGCCACCGCCGGGAAGTCGACGAGGAACGGCGCCAGCCCCTTGATCTGGACGCCCGCGGTGCGGAACCATCCGAGCCGCCGATGCGCCGACAGGTTGAGCCGGAAGGCCGCAGCGCCGCGGAAGCCGTCGGCGCCGTGGGGGACGGGATGGGCGGCGATCTCCTGCCGCAACTCGTCGACCACCGCCCGCAGGGCGGTCAGGCGCCGCTCCACCTCCGGCAGCAGGGCGTTGGCCTCGGCGAGCGTGAACGATCGCGCCACACCGGAATTCTCGCAGCATGGAGCGCGGCGTCTGCGTGCTAGATGGTGTCGAAGTAGCGGGCGAGCTCCTCGCGCAGCCCCTCCATGGATTCGAACCAGAACAGGATCTGGTTCTGCTCGTCGACCGCCTTGTTGTGGACGATGACGTTGTCGATGGTGAACTCCGCGACCGGCGTGACCCCGTTGGCCGCCTTCTCCATCTCGTCGCCGCCCGACATCAGACCGGTCCCGAAGATCTTCCGCTGGCCGTTCTCGATGACGATGCCGAACTCCGTGGAGAACCATGCCAGCCGCTTGACGTTCTCCCTCTGCTCATCGGTGGCGGCCCGCAGGTAGGCGGGAGCGAACATCTCCTGGAGGCGGGCGTACTCGGGCAACATCATGAACGGCAGGTGTCCGAAGATGTCGTGGAACATGTCGGGCTCGGGGGTCCAGTCGAGCTCGTCCCACGACCGCATGTAGTTGGTGATGAGGAAG
>CAYGCW010000036.1:0-14328 GCA_964348465.1 uncultured Acidimicrobiia bacterium
CTTGTTGACGAACGCCACCAGTGCGTCGAGGTGGCGGGCGTACTTCGACGCCAGCTTCACCCGGCCCGAGTCGGGCGACACCACCGTGACCGGCCCGTCGACCCTTCGGTGCAGATGCTCGATGAACACCGGCAGCGCGGTGAGGTGGTCGAACGGCTTGGAGATGAAGCCCTGTATCTGGCCAGTGTGCAGGTCGACCGAGACGATGCGGTCGGCGCCCGCCGCCAGGAACAGGTCCCCCATCAGGCGCGCGGTGATGGGCTCCCGAGGGAGACCCTTCTTGTCCTGCCGGGCGTAGCCGTAGAACGGCACCACCGCCGTGATCCTCTTGGCCGACGCCCTGGTGAGGGCGTCGATCATGATGAGCTGCTCCATGATGTGGAAGTTCACCGGCCGGCTGTGGCTCTGGAACACGAAACAGTCGGCGCCGCGCACGCTCTCCACGAACCTGACGTAGATCTCTCCGTTCGCGAAGGTGCTCCGCTCCACGCTGCCGAGGCTCACCCCGAGGAGCGCCGCCACTTCCTCCGCGAGCGCCTGGTTGGCCGACCCGCTGAACAGCATCAGCCGCTTCTCGCCCGTGAGCTTCATCAGCCCTCGCTCCGCCTCGACCGCCGCTTCCGGCGCGCAGCGTAGTCCGGGATGAGTTTCTGCTGCGAACGCTCCACCGCCAGCGTGCCGTCGGGAACGTCCTTGCTGATCACGGACCCGGCCCCGGTGAAGGCGCCGTCGCCGACCTCGACGGGCGCCACCAGCATCGTGTCGGAGCCGATGAACGCTCGGTCCCCGATCTTCGTCTCGTGCTTGGCGAGCCCGTCCCAGTTGCAGGTGATGGTGCCGGCGCCGATGTTGGCGTCCTCGCCGATGTCGGCGTCGCCCATGTAGCTGAGGTGCGGCACCTTGGAGCGGGCCCCGACCCGGGTCTTCTTCGTCTCCACGAAGGTGCCGACCTTCGACTCGGCTTCGAGCACGGTGCCCGGCCTGAGGCGGGCGAACGGGCCGACCGAGACGCGGGCACCGACATCGGCGCCTTCGAGCACGGCGTAGCGAACCACTGCGTCCTCCCCGATGTGGGAGTCGCGCACGTGCGCCTCGGGACCGATCTCGGCGCCGGCGCCGACGACGGTGCGGCCTTCCAGATGCACGCCGGGGTAGAGGCGGGCCCCGGCCGACAGCACGACGCCGGCATCGACGTACACCCGGTCCGGGTCGAGCATCCAGACGCCTTCCTCCATCCAGCCGGCGTTGATGCGCCGGCGCAGGACGGCGGCGGCGGCGGCGAGCTGCGCCAGGGAGTTGACCCCGGCTGCCTCGGAGGCAGGCGCCGGGACCGCGTCGAGGGTGCGGCCTTCGGCGGCCATGATCCCGATGACGTCGGGCAGGTAGAGCTCGGACTGAGCGTTGACGGGCTCGATTTCCTCGAGCGCGTCGTTCAGGAGGCCGGCGCGGAAGGCGTACACACCGGCGCCCACCTCGGAGATCGCCAGCTGCGACGGATCGGCGTCGCGGTCTTCGACCGTCCCCACGAGCCGGCCGTCGGCATCACGCAGGATCCGCCCGTAGCCGGAAGGGTCGTCCAACTCGGTGGTGACGATCGTGGCGTCGGCCCCGCCGTGGTGGGCCGCGACGAGGCTCCGCAGGGTGGCGCCGGTGAGCAGCGGGGTGTCGCCGGGCAGCACCACGACGGTGTCGCCGGCGGCCGGGCCGATGGCCTCCATCGCCACTTGCGTGGCGTGACCGGTGCCGAGCTGCTCGTCCTGGACCACCGTGACCGCGCCCTCGGGAACGATCTCGGCGACGGCGTCGCCGCCGTGGCCGACGACGACGACGGTGCGGTCGGGAGCGAGTTCGCCGACCGCGGCCAACACCCAGCCGAGGAGCGGGCGGCCGGCGATCTCGTGAAGCACCTTGGGCAGAGCCGACTTCATGCGGGTGCCCTGGCCGGCGGCGAGGACGATCGCTGTCAGACCCATCGGCTCATCTCCTCGGCACTGGTCGGTGGCTGGGGGGACAGGACTCGAACCCGTACTAAAGGGACCAAAACCCTTCGTGCTGCCAGTTACACCACCCCCCAATCGGCGGGGTCACGTGAGTGTACCGCCGTCCCTGGCGACTCCCCTCGCCGCCGGCGAACAGGCGTGGGCGGCGCGAGCGGCCCCCGGCACGGCGGCGCAGGCGGCGCGGGCCTCGTCCAGGTCGACGAAGTAGGCGAACAGCGCCGGGCCGCTTCCGGTCATGGCCACCGGCCGATCCCAGAGGCCGGACAGCTCCGCCCGCCAATCGGCGAGATCGGGCGCGAGGGCCACCGCGGCCGGGTACAGGTCGTTGCGGAGCGACGCCTCGCCCCGCAGCGACGGCGGGAGACGGCGGGTCTCGAGCGCCGGACCCTCGGGCCCTTCGAGGCGGTCCCAGGCCGCGTAGACCGCGGCGGTCGAGAGATGCAGCGGCGGAACGGCCAGCGCCAGGGCGAAGTCGGAGGGCAGCGGCTGGGGCTGGACGCGCTCGCCGCGTCCCTCGAGGCGCGCCATGCCGCCGACCAGGCAGAACGGTACGTCGGCGCCCAGGTCGGGCGCCAGCGACGCCGCCGTTGACTCCGGAGCGCCGTAGAGGTCCGAAGCGAGGACGAGCGCGGCGGCGGCGTCGGCGCTGCCACCCCCGAGGCCGGCTGCGCTGGGGATAGCCTTGACGATGTCGAGGTGGGCCGACCGGCTGGTCCCCAGCCGGTCCCGAACGGCGGCCAGCGCTCGCCACGCCAGGTTGGCCTCTCCCTCAGGGGCGTCCCCGGCCACGGTCATCTCGTCGTCGTCGGCGAAGCTCAGCGTGAGCCGGTCGGCCCAGGCCACCGAAAGGGCAAGCGATCGCAGCGGGTGGTAGCCGTCGCGGTCGGGCGCCCCGACCAGCAGCGACAGGTTCACCTTGGCGTGGGCGGCGGCCCTCAGGGCGTCAGCCACCAGACACCTCCGCGAGCCACAGGAAGTCCTCGGGGGTGAGGTGGTCGGCGCGCGCTGCAGGGTCGATGCCGGCCGCGGCGAGAGCTCGCTCCGGGTCGGCGATGACCCGGGCCAGGGAGTTGCGCACCGTCTTGCGGCGCTGCCCGAACGCGGCCGCCGCCAGCTCGACGGCTCTCCCGGCCGCGGCCGGGATCTCCTGCCGCCGCTCGATGACGATCACCGCCGACTCCACGGCAGGCGGCGGCACGAACACCGCAGGACCCACCGGGAACCCGGGCCGGAGCCGGCCGTACAGTCCCACGACCACGCTGGGCAGGCCGTACGACTTGCTCCCGGGCCGGGCCCCGAACCGGTCCGCCACCTCCCGCTGCACCATCACGACGTAGCGAACGACCTTGGGCACGGTCCGGAGGGTGTCGAGGACGAGTGGCGTGCCGACGTGGTACGGCAGGTTGGCGACCATCGTCCACGGCTCGCCTTCCAACTCGGCGGCCAGGTCGGCCTTCATGACGTCCTCGTATCGCACGGCGACGTCGGCGGCTCCCTCCAGCACCTCGGCCAGCAGCGGCTCCAGCTTGCGGTCGACCTCGTAGGCGACCACCAGAGCGCCGGCGGCCGCCAGCGCCCTGGTCAGCGTGCCGGTGCCGGCGCCGACCTCGACCACTCGGTCGCCGGGACGGACGGCGGCGAGCCGCACCACCTTCCGGACGACGTTGGGGTCGGCGAGAAAGTGCTGGCCGAGAGCCCTGCGGGGCCGGAGGCCGTGGCGGGCCAGCAGGCCGGACACTTCGGCGCGTCCCTGGGGGCCCTCAGGCACGGCGGAACACCCGGGCCGCGTTGGCGGTGGTGATCCGGGCGGCCTCGGCGGCATCGACACCCCACACCCTGGCCAGCGCCTCCCCCACCAACGCGACGCGCGCCGGCTCGTTGGGCTCGCCCCGGTGCGGCGGCGGCGACAGGTAGGGGGTGTCGGTCTCGACCATCGTCCGCTCCGGGGGCGCCTCGGCGGCGCCCCGCCGCACTGTGTCACCGGTCGCGAACGCCACCGGCCCTGCGAAGGAGAAAGAGACGCCCAGGTCCCGGAACCGCCGGGTCCAACGGGGTCCTCCGGTCCAGCAGTGCATGATCGCCCGCGGCCCGGCGCCGGTCGCCTCGAGGCCGGCGTGGACGGCGGCGAACGCGTCGCGACAGTGCACGACGACGGGCTTGTCGAGCTCTACGGAAAGCCGAAGCTGGTCCCGGAAGGCGGTCACCTGCGCATCGGGGGACGAGAGGTTGCGGTAGAAGTCCAAGCCGCACTCCCCGACCGCCGCCGCCGCCGCCGCCAGCTTGGCGATCTCGTTGCGCTGTTCCGGCCATGCGGATGCTTCGTGGGGATGGAGGCCCGCAGTGGCGAGCACCACACCGGGAAAGTCGGCGGCGATGGCGACGGAGGCTCGCGAGGCGGCGGCGTCGGTGCCGGGGCACACCACCCACGCCACCCCGGCCGCCGCCGCCCGCTCGAGCAGCCCGGCCGGCGGCTCGTCGCTTAGGAAGAGGTGGCAGTGCGTGTCGACCCACGTCGGCGAGGCCATCGCCTCAGCCGCCGTCGTCCGTGCTGACCTCGACTTTGGAGAACAGCGGGCCCAGTTCGGCGAGTTCGGTGCCGGCGCGGATGTCGGGACGGCGCCACGCAGGGCCGGCGGCGGGCACCTCCTCCCCGAGCGCCTCCAGCACGGCGCGCGAGGTGTGCGGCAAATACGGCGCCAGCGCCACGGCGAGGCCGGCGATGGCCTGGAGGGCTACCGCCAGCGTGGTGCCGGTGCGCGCTTCGTCGACCTTGGCGGTCTGCCATGGCTCCTGCCGGTTCAGGTAGGCGTTGGCCTCCTGGGCGCCGGCCATCGCCGCCGTCAGCGCCGCCCGCAGCCGCACCGCCTCGAGGTGCGCGGCGGCCTCCTCTAGGGCGGCGTCGACCGCCGCCAGCAAGGCGGCGTCGTCGTCGGTGGGGTCGATCAGCTGAGGCACGACCCCTGCGAAGTAGCGATGGGTCATCGACACGACCCTGTTGACGAGGTTGCCCCACGTCGCCACCAGCTCGTCGTTGATGCGGCGCACCATCTCTTCCTCGGCGAGGTCGACGTCGGCCGTCTCGGGCAGGTTGGCGGAGAGCGCGTAGCGCAGCGAGTCGGGCTCGAACCGGTCGAGGCCCTCCCCGATGGTGAGGCCGACGCCGCGGCTGGCGGACGCCTTGCCGCCCTGGAACGTCACGAACTGGTTGGCCGGCACGTCTCGAGGGAGGTTGAGCCCGCCGTATCCCATCAGCATCGCCGGCCAGAAGACCGCGTGGAAGACGATGTTGTCCTTGCCGATGAAGTAGTAGGGCTCGGCGTCGGGGTTGGTCCACCAATCCTTCCACGCATCGGGCTCGCCCCGGAGCTGCGCCCACTCCTTGGAGGCCGACAGGTACCCGATCACGGCGTCGAACCACACGTAGATCCGCTTGCCCGGACCGAGGTCGTCGACCGGGATCTCCACGCCCCAATCGAGGTCGCGGGTGATGGCGCGGTCGTGCAGCCCCTCGTTGACGAAGCCGAGCGCGAAATTCAGGACGTGCTTGCGCCAGCCCCCCCGGGAGCGCAGCCACCCGTCGAGTTGCTCCTGGAAGTCGGAGAGGCGGAAGTAGAAGTGCTCGGTCGGCTGCAGTATCGGCGTGGCTCCGCTCAGGCGGGACCGCGGCGACACCAGCTCGGTGGGGTCGAGCGTGCGGCCGCAGTTCTCGCACTGGTCGCCACGGGCCTCGCCGTACCCGCAGTGGGGGCAGATGCCCTCGACGTAGCGGTCCGGCAGGAACCGCCCGGCGTCGGGGTCGTAGAACTGCTCCGCGGTGCGCCTGTCGATGTGACCGTGCTCGAGCAGCCGCATGAACACGTCCTGGGTCACCTCGTGGTGGTTGCGGGTCCCGGTGGTCGTGAACAGGTCCCACGACATGCCGAGCCGGTGCCACTGGTCGACGAACTCTGAGTGGTATCGGTCGACGACGACCTGCGGCGACACCCCCTCCTGGTCGGCGCGCACGGTGATCGGCGTCCCGTGCACGTCGCTCCCGGACACCATCAGCACCCGGTGGCCACGGGCCCGCTGGAAGCGCGCGAAGATGTCGGCCGGCAGGTAGCAGCCGGCGAGGTGGCCGAGGTGCCGCGAGCCCGAGGCGTACGGCCAGGCCACCGCCACGAGGATCGTTCGGGTGGTCAAGGGACGGGATCGTACCAGCGGGCGCATCCTCCCCATATGGGCCAGGCTGGAAATTCTTCCGCTATTGTGGGTGGTCACAGAGGGCGGTCATTGGGACGAGGGCCTCCGCGTAACCCATCACTCACCTGGGAGGTGTGAATGGATACCGGCATGGTCCGGAAGATTGATGATCTCGGCCGCATCGTGCTTCCTTCCGAGATGCGAAACCTCTTCCACATACGGCAGGGCGACCAGCTCGCCATCTCCGTGGAGGGCGACACGATCAAGCTCAGGAAGCTGGCAGCGACCTGCTCGTTCTGCGGATCCACCGAGAAGGACAAGATCCGGATGTACAAGGACAGGGGGGTCTGCAAGGACTGCATCCAAGACCTGGCGAGCTGATCGCTCGCTAACCGGCCGGGGGCGGCTCAGCAGGGGCCCCGGCCACTCCCGCTCGCAGCGCCGCCTCGTAGAGGCGGCGTCGGCGCGTCCCGGTCTCCGCAGCGACCTGGCGCACGGCCTCGGCGAAGGGAGTGCCGTCGGCCCGCCGAGCCGCCACCATGGCGAGCGCCGCATCGAGATCCGGCTCGGATGGGGCCGCGCCGCCGACGACCAGCGTGAACTCGCCCTTCGGGGAAGCCTTCGCCCAATGGGCGGCGGCTTCGGCCAGGGATCCCCTCCAGACCTCTTCGAACGCCTTCGTCAGCTCCCTGGCCACCGCCACGGACCGCTCGCCTCCGAGGGCTCGGGCCAAATCGGCCAGGTCGCCCGCCACCCGGTCCCGCGCCGCGAAGAGCACCGCAGTCCGGGTCTCGCCGGCGAGATCGTCCAGACGCCGACGGCGCTCCGCCCCCTTGCGGGGTAGGAAACCCTCGAACACGAAGCGGTCGGCCGGCAGACCAGACACGGCCAGCGCAGCCGTGACCGCGCTGGGTCCCGGGACCACCGTGACCGTCGCCCCGGCGGCCAGCGCCGCCTGTACCGCGCTGTAGCCCGGGTCGCTGATGCCCGGCATCCCCGCATCCGTGACGATCCCGACGGTCTCCCCGGCGGCGAGGCGCTCCCCCGCCTCGCGCGCCCGCGCCTCCTCGTTGCCCGCGAAGTACGACCGCAAGGGCACCGCCACGCCCAGCTCGTCGAGCAGCACCTGCGTGCGCCGGGTGTCCTCGGCATACACGACGTCGCAGCCACGGAGCGCGTTCGCGAGGCGCGGCGAGGCGTCCTGCAGGTTTCCGATCGGAGTAGCGCAGACGGTCAGCGTCCCGGGCACGCAGCGAGCATAGGTACGGGCGCCGGGCTCTTCCCCACCCGCAGCCGGGCCCCGGCCGGTGGGGGCAGGTGATGGGGCGGCAGCTCCAGGATCCAGGAAGCCCCGGCGACGCGGGCGAAGCGGGCGGGCTCGAGCCACCCGACCTCCAGGACATTGCCCCGCGCGTCCAAGGCGGCTATGCGCAGCGGCGACTCGAGTCCCCGCCCGTGGACGGACCTGCAGGCCAGCAGCAGTCCCCACCCCTTCGGAACGGCCCGGACGCCGGCCAACCGTTCCCGGAACGAGAGGGCGACGCGGACCGGAGGCGAGCGCCACGCACCGCAGGTCAGCGCTACCGGCCCTCCGGATGCCTGGTACCGGAGCCCGGCTGGTAGCCTCGGCTCATGGCCAAGAAGAAGCGACGCAAGCTGCGCGCCCGCCGCAGCAAGGCCAACCACGGGCGGCGCCCCAACGCCGGCCGGCGCTGATCCTTCTTCGCCTTCCCGCCGTGTCGTGGTCGCCGCCGCGCGCCGGCGTCCCGGTGTTTCCACCCTGCCGAAGGTACGCCTCTCGCGGGCCGTCTACCAGGCCTCCCCGGCCGCCCGACGGCTTCCGCTAGGCCTCGCCGCCGCCACCACCTTCGCTGCCGCCGCCGATGGACCGGAAGTCGTCGGCGTCCGGCAACTCGAGACCGGCCTCCTTCATCGCCATGAACGAGCCGGCGGTCACGCCGGCCGCCGACAGCAACCCGATGAAGATGCCGAACTTCGTGAGGCTGGTCTCGGTGATCCACCGCAGGAGGATGAAGATCGTGCCGAGCCCGCCGAGCAGCAGAGCCAGTTGCTCCGTCTGGAGCGTGCCGAGCTTGAGGTCGTTGCCTGCGAACACCTTGATGGCCACCAAGACCGCGCCGGCGATCGCGACCAGGCTGCCGAACCAGGCGAGGAACCCGGAGTCGAAGGCACCGATGTTGAAGCCGCCGATCCCGTACCACGGCAGGAACAGCAGGGCGATGATGAGGAGCAGGCCCGATCCGAGCACCACCCACTGGCCCGTGGTCAACTTGCTGAAGTCCACTTCCCCTCCTCCACTACGGTGATTTGCCGACCGCAGTATGGCACCCGGGGCGACCCCTGATGTCGCAGTTGCAGCTGATCGCGGTGTCCCCGGCTCAGCCTTCCACGGCCTGGCGAACGGCGGCGCCGGCAGCCGGATCTCCGGCGACGACGACGAGGATCGTGTCGCCGCTGCGGTCGAGGTAGCCGTAGCCCCGCTCGCTCTCGTGGAGCTGGCCCGCTCCGCTTTCGACGCCCTCCCCGAAGCGGGCTTCGAACAGCCGCAGCCACGCTTGGGCCACGTCGAGGGCGTCTTCCTCCCTGTCCCCCACGTAGCGCAACAACAGGACGACGTCGGTACCGTTGTCCAGGACCCGGTAGCGGTCGCCGCCCCAGCCGTCGCCGAGCTGGGCGATCATGCCGCCGTCCTCGGTCTCGAGGAACAACAGCCGGGTCCCCCACTCGCCGAACACCGACTCCTCGTAGACCTCGTACCCGGCGAGCGGCGTGGGCGGCAGCGCTACGTCCAGCCGCGCCTCGGCGCCGAGGAAACGCTCGGGGTGCAGGATGTGTTCCGTGGTCGTCGGGGATTCGACGTAGGCCTTGTCGACTGCGGCGATCCCACCCTCTGCCACCAGCTCGGAAACGAACCGGAACCCCTGGTCGTATGGGAACTCGAGGTCGGCCTGGAGGAAACGCGGGCTGCTCTCCAGGACCGAGAAGTCCTGCTCGGATATCTCCCGCTGCAGCGCGACCAGCTCGGCCAGGTCCAGGGACTCCTGCATGTAGACGAGCTGGAAGTAGGTGGCGTCGCCCTCCACCAGCGCCTGCAGCGCCGACGCTTCGTCGTAACGCTCGGCGTCGAGCATCTCCCGGAACGAGGCATGGAACCCGAAGTGCTGGTCGGTGAGTGCGTGGATCAGCTCGTGGATCACCGTGATCTCGGTGAGCGGTGACAGCTCGGCCGCTTCGCCGGCGACGACCATCTCACCGGTGTCGCCGTCGTAGAAGCCCAGTACCTGCTCGGCGAGCAGCTCGACGATGAGGCTGCGCAGGTCCCGCTCGTCGTCGTAGAGGCCCAGCAGCCGGAAGAGCCTCTCGTCGATGTCGATGTCTTCCAGCTCCTCGGCCACGTCCTCGCGGATGAGGTCGGCCAGTTCCGCCTCCGAGACCACCGCGACGTCGGGGGGCGCGAGGAACTCCAGGCCGCGCACCTCCTCGGTCGCCCTCGCCAGCTCGGCGATCACGGCCGCCAGCGCGTCGGCGACGGCGGGGTCGACCCCCTCGCCGATCCTGGCCGTGACGTCGGGCGGCGCGGTCGTGGTGCCGGGCGGCTCGCTGGTGGTGGTCGTGGTCGGCGCCGGGGACGTGGTCCCGGCATCGCCGCTGGTGGTGGTCGCCGCCGCAGGGATGCTGGTCGTGCCGCCGGTGGTCGGCGAGCCGGCGGTCGTGGTGGCCGGCGCTCCGGATCCGGTGCACGCTGCCGCCAGCACTGCCGCTCCCATCGCCGCAGCCGCGAGAGCGCGCCGCGGCCCGGTCGAGGAGGGGGATCTGCGAAGCACGGGCGGATGGTACCCGGCAGCCGCGAATAGCGGCCGGTGGCTCACTCCACCTTGTCGCCCTTGCCGATCACGACCACACCCGCATCGGTCACCGTGAAGCGCGCCCGGTCGTAGTCGGGGTCGACGCCGATCTGGACGCCCTCAGGAATCCGCACGCCCTTGTCGACGATCGCCCTCCGCACCACCGCCCGCCGGCCGACGTCCACTCCCTCGAAGAGCACCGCGTCCTCGACGAGCGAGTACGAGTGGACCTGAACTCCGGGCGACAGCACCGACCGGCGTACGGTGCCGCCGGACACGATCACCCCCGCGGCCACCATCGACTCGAACGCCTGCCCCCGCCGGTCGGGCCACTCCCACACGAACTTGGCGGGCGGCAGCGGCGGCTGATACGTGTAGATCGGCCACTCGTCGTTGTAGAGGTCGAAGACCGGGTCCACCGAGATGAGATCCATGTTGGCGGCGAAGTACGAGTCGAGCGTCCCCACGTCACGCCAGTACCCCCGCTCGCGATCCGTCTGGCCGGGCACCAAGTTGGTGGCGAAGTCGTACACGCGGGCATCGCCCTTCTGCACCATCATCGGGATGATGTTGCCGCCCATGTCGTGGTTGGACGCCTCGTCCTGGGCGTCGATGGCGACCGCCTCGCGCAGCGCCTCGGCCGTGAAGATGTAGTTGCCCATGGAGGCGAACGCCCTGGTGCGGTCGCCCGGCATCGGCTTCGGGTCGCTCGGCTTCTCCCGAAACGCCGCGATGTTCCCGTCGGCGTCCGACTCGATGATCCCGTACGCGCTCGCCTCCTCGATGGGAACCGGGATCCCGGCGACGGTGCAGCCGGCGCCCGACGCGATGTGCTGCTGCAGCATCTGCGCCGGGTCCATGCGGTAGATGTGGTCGGCCCCGAAGACGACGACGTGGTCCGGCCGCTCGTCGTTGAGGATGTTCATGTTCTGGTAGATGGCGTCCGCCGACCCCGCGAACCAGCGCGGGCCGCGGCGCATCTGGGCCGGGACCGGCGTCACCCAGTTGCCGAGCAGCGGCGACAGGCGCCAGGTCTGGGCGAGGTGACGGTCGAGGCTGTGGCTCTTGTACTGGGTCAGCACCGCGATGCGGCGCGAGCCGGCGTTGACCAGGTTCGAGAGCACGAAGTCGATGAGGCGGTACACGCCGCCGAACGGCACCGCCGGCTTGGCGCGGTCCCTCGTGAGCGGGAAGAGGCGCTTGCCCTCGCCGCCGGCCAGGACCAGGGCGATCACGTGCGGGCGGCTGGGCATGCCGGAGAAGATACCAAGTCACGGAGCGCTGCGTATCGCGCGCGAAACGTGAAACCTCTTGACCACGAAGAGTGTTCAACTAGGCTCCGGGGCGGCACGACGGGAAGACGACGATGAATGGCGGGCTCCACCGGTCGCTGATCGCGGCCGCGACGCTGACGATGGCGCTGGCGGGCGCTCCGCCGGCCGCCGCAGGGCCGCCGGACGGGGATGCGCCGGCCGCCAGCGTTCTGGTGAAGCTCCGCCCCGGTGTTGCCCAGGCCCGCCGCGCCCTCCCCGGACGGGCGCTGCCGGGCGGCTGGCTCGTGGTCGCGGTGAGCGACGGGGAGACGATCGACGAGGCGCTGGCGCGCTGGAGCGCCGACCCCGCAGTCGAGGCGGTGGAGCCCAACGCCACGATCAGCGCCGCTCCCCTTCCGGTCGCCGCCGCGGCAGCCTCACCACAGCCCGGGGCGGATCCGCTCGCATACGCCCAGTGGCACATGGACGCCGTTCAGGCCGCCGCCGCCCGCCGCGTCGCATCGGGAGAGGGCGTGGTCGTCGCCGTTCTCGACACCGGCGTCACCCGCGGCTCCGACCTCGCCTGCCGGCGGCTGGTCGCCGAGTACGACGCCCGCCGCAACCGGTCGGGCCCGGGGGCGGCCGCCGACGACCACGGCCACGGCACCCACGTGGCAGGCACGATCGCCCAGTGCACCGGCAACGACATCGGCGTGGCCGGGATGGCGCCTGCGGTGACGTTGATGCCGGTGAAGGTGCTCGACGCCGAGGGCAACGGGGACTACGCGTCGCTCGCCGCTGCCATCGACTGGGCCGCCGGCCACGGAGCGGACGTCATCAACCTCTCCCTCGGCGGCCCATGCACCCGGCCGTGGCCCGCCTGCCGGTCGGTGCTCGTCGACGAGGCCATCGCCAGGGCCACCGACGCCGGCGCCGTGATCGTCGCCGCCTCCGGCAACCGTGGCGGCACCGCCGTCGACTACCCCGCCAACCATCCCGCCGTCATCGCGGTCGGGGCGACCACGCGCGCGGGGCGGGTGGCGCCGTACTCCAACGGAGGGCCCGGCATCGACCTCGCCGCCCCCGGCGGTCGGTCGGGGGCCGCCGGCACCTCGCATGGCGTCCTGCAGGAGTCGTTCTGGTCGGGAATGTGGGGGTACTGGGAGCGCGCGGGGACGTCGTTCGCGGCGCCCCACGTGTCCGGAGCCGCCGCCCTGGTGCGCAGCATCGCCCCGGACGCGTCGCCGGCCACGGTGCGAGCGGCCCTCACCTGCACGGCGGCGGAGGCGGGCGCGGCCGGTTACGACCACGAGACCGGCCACGGGTCGCTGCAGGCAGCTGCGGCGCTCGCGGCGGTGAGCAGCGGGATGGTCGACCGCCGGCCCCCGGAGTGGCCGGCCGGCGCCGTGCTCGAGGCGGTCTTCGCGGGCGGCGGCGTGGTGTTGTCGTGGACGGCAGCCCACGACTGCGACCGCGTCGCCGCCTACCGGGTCCGGCGCGACGGCCTGGTGATCGGGACCGTGGGCGGCGGACGTACCAGCTTCGAGACCGCCGGGTCCGGCGCCTACTCCGTGGAGGCCGTCGACCCGGCCGGCAACGCCGCTCCCGGCCCGGAGGCCGTGGTCACGCCGCCCCCGGTCGTCGATCCGGAGGACGGCGGCGGCGACGGCTGGGGCCTCGTCGACGCCGTCAACGGCATCTGGCATCTTCGCCACGGCGGCGCGGCCGTGTCCTTCTACTACGGGAATCCCGGCGACGTACCGTTTGCAGGCGATTGGGACTGCGACGGCGTCGACACCCCGGGCCTCTACCGGCGCAGCAGCGGGTACGTGTACCTGCGGAACTCCAACACGCCGGGGACCGCAGACATCACCTACCACTTCGGCAACCCCGGCGACGTGCCGCTGGCCGGCGACTTCGACGGCGACGGCTGTGACACCGTCTCCCTCTACCGGCCATCCGCAGCTCGGGTCTACGTGGTCAACCGCCTCGGTCACGGGGCCGGTGGCCTCGGCGCCGCCGACCTGACCTTCGCGTTCGGCGACGCCGGGGACGTGCCGTTCGTGCTCGACGCCGACGGCAACGGTGCCGACGAGGTCGCCGTTCACCGCCCCTCCTCCGGCGAGGTGTTCGTCCGTAACCGTCTCGCGGCGGGGCCGGCCGACGCCCGGATCTCCTTCGGGCGTGCCGGCGACATCGTCATCGGCGGTGACTGGGACGGTGACGGGAAGGGCGAGCCGGCGGCCCGCCGCCCCGGCGACCGTTCCTTTCACCTGGCGGACGGCCGGTCGGAGCAGTGGGGCGACGCCCATTGGCTCCCGATCTCGGGCCGCTTCTGGGGGTGAGGCCGCGCCCATCGGGGGCCGCCGCCGGTCCCGGACCCGAGGGCTAATCTCGCAATCGCCAGTCTCAGAGGGCGGAGGCTTTCGTGGATCCAACGTCGCGTCGCGCGGCCGTCCTGCTGCTCGCCGCGCTGAGCCTGCTCGCCGTGGCCCCGGTGGCGCAGGCGGGCCGTGACGGTCCCGGCGTCGAGCGACCATCGGCCCAGACGCAGGTCATCGGCGGCGCCGAGATCGATCCGCCGGGCAAGTACGGGTTCCTGGTGGCCGTGGTCGACGCCGGTTCGGATGCCTACTCCGGCCTGCTGTGCGGAGGTTCGCTGATCACGCCGGCGTGGGTGATGACCTCCGCCCACTGTTTCACCGACCGCAACGGAAACCAGAACGTGCCGACCTCCGAGGCCGAGGTGGTCCTCGGCCGCCACGACCTCCGGACCGGCGCCGGGGTCCGGGTGGGGATCGCCCAGGTCGCCATCCATCCCCTGTGGAACGGCGAAGGCGACGGCCTCTTCAAGGACGACATCGCCCTCCTCCAGCTCGCGACGCCGCAGACGTCCTTCCCACTGGCACTGCTGCCCACCGCTGCCGACCGGCCCGGCTGGCAACCGCCGCTGTCCGGCACGGTGATGGGGTGGGGAACGACGGTCCGCAACAACGGCCCCGGCACCTACCCGCCCGAGCCGCACGA
>CAYGCW010000037.1:0-13776 GCA_964348465.1 uncultured Acidimicrobiia bacterium
AACGACGCGCCCCCACCCCCACCGGCGGCCGTATCCCCTTGGCCCGCGTCCGGCGCACGGAAGACGACCGCCATCCCGTCGCGGAGGTTGAATGCCTCGTCGGCCCGGCCCCCGTGCACGGCGAGCGCCATCAACCCGTACGAGTCGACGTACAGCAGAGGCCGACCGGGATCGACGTCGCCGTAGGCGGCCACCCACGGCACCTCGTGGACCTGGGCGCCGACCTGGATCACCGTGTTCGCTCCCGGCGCGGCGCCGAGCGTCTTCAGCTCGGCCGGGGCAACGTTGGTCTGCACGTTTCCGAAGGCGTCGACCCACCACGCCTCGCCCCGGATGACGTCCCCCTCCACGTCGGCCAGCGGGAGCAGCAGCGGCGTGAGGCCCGACACCGGTACCTCGGGCCCGAGGTCGAGCAGATCCGCCTGGCCCGCGGCGAGCACGGCCGCAGCGGGCGCAAACACGTCCCGCCCGTCGAACGTCGTGCCCTCACGGGGGAGCCGGAACTGTTCGGATTCGAGGGCCACCGCCTGCTCGGCGCCGCCCACCATGGCCACTGCGGGAGCCAGCACTCCGTTGTCGGGGCCGACGAACCAGCCCCACGGCGTGATCGCAGCCACGCCGCGGCGATCGGTGCCGACTCCGGGATCGACCACGGCCATCGCCACCCCTTGCGGGAGATACTGCACCGCCCGCAGCAGTGCCAGGGCGCCGGCACGCACGTTGCCCCGCGCGATGCCGTGGGTGACATCGATCACGCGCACTTCGGGGGCGATCCGGGCGATGACGCCATGCACCACGCCGACGAACTCGTCGGCGAGCCCGAAGTCGGACAGGAACGACACGGGGAGCGGAGTGACCATCGGCGGCGAGGTTACCGGTCTGTGGGGCTGGCGTAGAATCGCCGCCGGCGGGCTGGGAGAGGAATCGATGGCGGGCATCCACGACGCGCTCGTTGCCGAGCTGGCGCGGTCGTCCGGCGTCGTGATGCTCGTCGGAGGCCCCGATACCGGCAAGACATCGCTGGGACGCGCCGTGATGGCGGCGGCCGCCGGCGACAGGACGGTCGCCTACGTCGACTCCGACGTCGGGCAGACCACCACCGGGCCCCCTGCCTGTGTCGGCCTCAAGTGGATCCACAGCCCTGATGACCTCACTGATCTCGCCAGCGCCGACGAGCTGCGCTTCGTGGGGTCGACGAGCCCGGAGGGCGTCGTCCTCCAGCAGGTCGTCGCCACCGCCGCGCTCGTCGACACCGCCCGCCAGGAAGCCGGCCTGACCGTGATCGACACGACCGGAGCCATCTCCGGGGTGGTCGGCCAGACGCTCAAGTATCACAAGATGGAGCTCTGCCAGCCCGACGTGGTCGTGGCGCTGCAGCGGGGTGGCGAGATGGAGCCCCTCGTTGGCATGCTGCGACGTTTCTTCTCTGCCCGTGTCGAGTTGACCGGGGTCGACGGCGACGTGCGCCCCGTTTCCCCCGAGGACCGGCGGGCCAACCGCACGAAGGCGTTCGAGGCCGCCTTCAGCCCGCCCCTGCAACGGTGGCGGGTACGGCCCACCGTGTTCGCCCCCACCTTGCCGGCCGGCCTCGACCACCGGCGCCTCGACCGGATGCTCGTGGGCATCCAGGACGCCGCCGGGCACTGTCGCGGCCTCGGCGTGCTCGAAGCGGACGACGAGGGCGTCCGGGTGGTCACCAACGTCGGCGAGGACATGCGCGGGCTGCGTCTCGGGTCCCTCCGAATCGATCCGGAGACGTTCGCCACGGAGCGGGTGAGGCTCCGGGCCGTGATGTTCGGCCTGGAGTGACCCCTTCAGCCGGGCAGGTCCATGACGACCAGACCCGACTCGAGCCCGCGTACCGTGAAGATCTGCCGCCCGGGCTGGATGGCGTCCCTGATGTCGGAGATGTCGTGCCCGGCACTCCTCCATCGGCCCACGACCGCGCCGAGCGGCTCGGCGGTTGCCAGCGCGACACCGTACAGACCGGGCACGGTGACACCCGTCTCGATCACCTCGAGCACCGTGCCGACGCGGAAGAACGCGGTCGGCCGGCCCCGCACCTCCATGCGCAGCCGCAGCTCGGCACCGGCGGCCTGCAACTCTGCCACCGCGTCGTCGATGCCGGGGACGAGCAGCACCACGTGGTCGACGGACCAGCCGCGGACGGGTGGCGGGTCGGCGGCGCTGAAGGCCGCGATGCCGAAGTCGGGCGCGGTCCCGGTCCACGCCCATGCCACCCGGCCCTCGCAGACGACGGTGTCTCCCGCCGCCCAGGCCGACGGAAAACCGAATGCGCTCCAGTCGATGGGGAGGCGAACCCCCGCCAGGCTCGTCGTGCCGGTCACCGAAGTCTCGCTCTCGCCGAACATGCGAAGGCCCAAGGAACCTGGGCGACTTCTACCCCGCACTTCCCCAAACGAGGAGTTCCGCCGCCTCGGCACCTTGGGCCTCGCAGCGGCGACGTTACGCCGACCCGCGACCCTAGTCAACGACCCTGATCGCGCCTGTTTTTCGCGTTTTCGACGCGGCAATCGCCGCTAGTTGGGATCGCTTCGCAGCCAGTGTCGGGCCGGCGACGATGGTTGTCCACAATCCACAGGGCACCAGGCCGGGTTGTGCACAACCGCTGTAGACAAGTGCCTCAAGGGGTTTTTTCGCGCCTGGTGAATCCTGCCCGCAGCAGCGCCCGGAAGCTGGTCTCCACCGCCTCGTAGACGGCCCCGAGCACCGCGTCCAACTCATCGACGCTCAGCCACTCGAGCGGGAGCCGGCCCCGCAGCAGGATGCCGCCATGGCGATCGAGCGCGAAGTGGACGCGCCAACCGGCCATGTTGCGGACCAGGCACTGGCGCCACACCTCGGTCGCGTCTCCGCGAGGTGCCGGCAAGACATAGGCCTCGTATCCGACGGTGCGCTCCCCGACCTCGAACCAGACAGTCGTGAAGTCGCGAGCCTGTTGCGCCATACGCACGCCGAGCATGCCTTCGTGCTCACCGGCCCACACCACGTCGGAGGTGGGATCGGCGGCCCAGCCGGCGGCGGTGGCGGCCACCAGCGCCCTGGCCTCAGCCTTCGTCATCACCCGTGATTCCCGCGTACAGCTCCAGGAACCGGTCCGCAGTCGTCTCCCACGAAAAGCTCTCCGCGTTCTTGACGGCGCCGGCGGACAGGCGCTCGGCCAGCCGGCCATCGGTGAGGACCCGACCCGCAGCCGCCGCGAAGCCGGCCGGGTCGGCGCCGTCGACGAGGAACCCCGACTCGCCGTCCTCGACGAGGTAGGCCAGGCCCCCGACGCGCGTCGCGACCACGGGCAGGGCGCAGGCCTGCGCCTCGGCGGCCACCAAACCGAACGACTCGCTGCGGGAGGGTGCCAGGAGCACGTCGGCGGCGCGGTAGAAGTCGGCAAGCCTGGCATGGGGCTGGGCCGGATACCAGTCGAGGCGACCGGAGACGTCGAGCTCCTCTGCCAGCCGCCGTACTCGCTCGATCTCGGCAGGGCCGCCGGCGCCGCTGGGGCCGCCCACCACCGCGAGGCGAACGCCGGGGATCGCCGGCGCCATCATCGCCACGGCACGCACGGCGACGTCGAGGCCCTTCAACGGCTGGATGCGGCCCACGAACAGCGCCAGAGGGCCGTCGCCGAGGCCGATCGCCGCCCGCGCCGGCCCCGCGGGGCCGGGGGCGAACACGTCGTGGTCGATGCCGGGAGGGGACACGCACAGGCGCTCGGGGCTCGCGTCGTAATGCTCGATGAGGTCCTGCGCCTCGGCCGGGGTGGACGCGATCACGCAGTCCGACAACCGGATGACGTCGGCCTCGGCGGCGATCCGCAGCAGCGGTGACGGGCGGTCGTCGGCCCGGCGGGTGAGGTCCTTCACCCTGCCGAGCGTATGGAACGAGTTCGCCAGCGGGATGCCGAGCGCTTCCTTCACCAAAACGCCCGCCCACCCCGAGAGCCAGTAGTGGGAGTGGGTGACGTCGTAGCGCGCTTCCGTGGTGTACGCCCACTTCACCACACCCTCAGCGAACTCGGAGATGTACTCGGGCAGACTGGCCTTGGCCACGACCTCGGGGGGGCCGGCGTCCACGTGCACGACCGAATAGCCCGGTGCGACCTCGACGAGCGCCGGCTGCTCACGCGACGTGCGGCGGGTGAACACCTCCACGACGATCCCCCGTCCCGCCATCGTGCGCGCCAGCTCGTCGACGTACACGTTCATACCGCCGGCGTCGCCGTACCCGGGCTGCTCCAGCGGCGACGTGTGCACGGAGACGAAGGCAACCCGATCGATCATCTGGTGCCCTCGATCACGAACAGCGGGCGCGCCACGGCTCCGAGCCGGAACTTGTACGCCTCGTCACCCTTCAGGAAGTCGAAGCGCCGAAAACCGGATTCCGTCAGAGCCTCGAGCAGCGCACCGAGCAGCACGATCCCGGGGCTGGCGTCGGCGGCCGCCGGGTCGTACGCCGAGTTGTAGAGGTAATAGCCGCCATCCGACTCGAAGCCGAAGGTCGCCGCCACCGGCGCCCCGTGGGCCGTGGAGATGAGCAGGTCGATGCGAGCTCCGGGGACCTGCTCCAGCACGACGCCGAAGAACTCGGCCATGCCGTCTGTCATGAAATCGCCCTTCGGCCCGGCGGCCATGCGATGCAGGCCGATGAAGTGGGCCAGAGCGTCACCGTCGGCGCTGCTCTCCACGGTGATGTCGCCCAGCAGGCGCTGGAAGCGACGCCGCTTGCGGCGCATCTCGTGCCGCTCCTTCTTGCCGATCATCTGGAGGTAGTCGTCGAAGGCAGGCGGCAGGTCGACGACGGCGGTCGCCTCGTGGCGGGCGGGATCGGCGGCCACGCCGATCTCCCGCAGTCCTTTGGCGACCAACTCTGCAGCCTCCTCCGGCATCGAGTCGAGGCGAAAGCGGGTTCCGGCAGGCAGTGCCTCGAAATAGGCCGCCACCAGCTCGGGGATGCCCGCGCCCAGGGGGGCGTGGTAGTCGATCAGGTCCTCCTCACCGAGGAACTGCACCCCGTCCGGACCCTCCCAGAGAGGCACGGCCCCCTCGTCGCCGGTCACCAGCGCCAGCCGGGCAGCTTCCGGGGCCCGGAGCTCCCACCAGGCGCGCAGCAGCGCCCGCGATGCGAACGGCCCCGTGTGCGGGGCCGCCGGCGCCAGTTCGCGTTGTGGGCCTTCCCAATCTCGGTGGATCTCGATCATGCCGTCCCAGGATCGTCCAGCGCCGGTTCCAACGCTCCGACCGGCTCACCCCTTCCCAGCACGGGGATCCTAGAAATGGCGGCCAGGCTAGGAGCAGCCGTCTCGGGCACCAGGCCGAGCAGGCGCAACGCCTCGGCCGCCGCCACGACGCAGGCCTCCAGCGAGCCGTCGTCGGCTTTCACCGCCAGGCCGAGGCGTCCGGGCACGGCCACCCCGAGGCACCCGGCGGCGCCTCCCTTGGCGACGATCCCGAGGCCGGCGGCCAGCCCGGCCTCGGGCCGGGCGGTCCCGGCCGTCAGCGCTGGGTACTGATGCATGGCGTCGAGCACGCGGCGGTAGCGGGGCTCGCAGGCCAGCCGGGCGTAGCCTCTCGCCAAGCCGCTGACGGTCATGCCAAAAGTCGGCACGCCGCACCCGTCCACGCCGACCGGCTCCGGGTTCTCGCCGGTGACCGCGGCCACTTCGTCCAGGTTGGCCTGCTGGAGCGGGTGGGCTGGTCGGTGGTAGCCGGCGACCGGCCAGCCTCGGGCTGCGCAGGCCGCCAGCATTGCTGCGTGTTTGCCGGAGCAATTGTGAAACACGGGGCGAGGGGTGGCGAGGGCCCGCGCCGCGATACGGTCGCGCGCCGTCGGGCCGAGTGGAAGATCTGGTGGGCAGGCCAGCGCCGTCTCTCCCAGCCCGGCCCGGGCCAGCATCTGCCGCACGAGAGCGACGTGCACGGGCTCTCCCGAATGGCTGGCGCACGCGATCGCGGTCTCCTCACCGCTCAACGGGAGCCCCTGCTCGACGGCGACCAGCGCTTGGAACGGCTTGGCGGCGGAGCGAATGTAGAACCTGCGGTCGAGTTCCCCCCACCGGGCCACCACCCGACCCTCGCCGTCGACTGCGACTACCTGGCCGGAGTGCCGGGTCTCGACCAGGCCGGAGCGGACCGAGCGCGCCAGCACTCGGTCAGCCGTGCCTGAGGAGCTCGTCCGGATCGGCGAGGCCTTCGCGGTAGCGGCGTGTCAGCTCGGCCTGGATCTGCTCGCACACATCGAACACCCGGCCCCGCTGAGCAGAGACCTCGCGCTCGGTGTCGGTGAGCAGCTTCTGGATCGACTCGAGCTCGCCGTCGTCCACATCGGGCAGCCTCGTGAGGAAATCGTCGCCGAGCGCCCGATCGACCTGGCGCTTCCCGACCTCCGGCAGGTCGGGCATGGCCACCGGAAGCTGGCGTCCGGTCCCGCCGACCCTGCCCTCCTGCCCGGCGAGGATCTCGGGCAGCGCCTGCAGCAAAGTGCGATCGTCCTCGCCCCGGCGCCGGCGCAGCTCGAAGGCCAGCAGGTCCATACGGCCGTGGAGCAGCCGGCGGTAGTACGACAGCTCGGTCTCCACATCCTCGCAGAGCCGGCGCCGGCGGCGCAGCTCCGACATATCCACCGTGGCGAGCGTGGCCGCGAGCTCGGGGTCGAGGAGCTGGTCGATCCGCCGGCGGTGCGTCTCGGTCATCGGCAGGCCCTGACCAATGTCGGGTATGGGTTGACGGGCGACCCCCCGCCTGGGTGGATCTGGAAGTGGAGGTGCGGCGAACCGCCGCGGGCGTTGCCGCTGTCGCCGACGTACCCGATGACCTGGCCTGCCGCGACCCTCACCCCTGTCCCCATGCCGGGGGCGTAACCGTCGAGGTGCGCGTAGTAGTAGGACGTGCCGTGGTCGGCGTTGAGCCAGATCGTGGTGCCTCCCAACCGGCTGGTCCGGAGCCGGATGCTGCCGTTGCCGACCGCAACCAGCGACCGCCCGCGCGGGGCGAACATGTCCGTGCCCTTGTGAGTGCGGCCGCCACTGCGGGGAAAGCCCCAGTCGTTGATGAAGCCGACGCCACCGGTGACCGGACAGATGAACCCGGGCGTCACCCCGGCGGGCACGCCGGCCGCGGCGCCCTGCTTGCGGGCAAGAGCGGCCAGCTGCTGGCGGCGCTTCTCGGCTTCGTATTTGGCCTTTGCCTCCCGGAACGCCGCATCCGCCTCCTTCACCTCTTCGTCGTACTGGTGGTAGAGCGTGTCGAGCTGGGAGACGACTTCGTCGGCAGCGGCCCGGAGGGCCTCCACCTCGCCCTGATCCGCCTCCAGCTCGTCGCGCAGGCGGTCCATTTGCCGACGGGTGGCCGCCAGCTGGTCGATCAGGGATATGTCCTTGGAGGCGGCGTGCTCCAGGACCTGCTGGCTGGTGACGACCTCGGCGTAGCTGTCGGCGTTGAAGAACAGGTCCAGCGTTTCGGTGCCGCCGGAGATGTAGGCCTCGACGGCCCGGGCCCGCACCTGGCCGCGCAGCTCCCTGACGTCGCCCTCGTACTCGCTGACCCGGTCTCGCATCTGCGCCACCCGATAGCTCAGCTCGGCGAGCTGGTTGTTGATCTCCTGATAGCGAACGATTGCGGAATCGAGCTCTTCCCCGACGAAGCGCCGCTCGCCTATCGCCTCCTCGAGTTCCGCCTTCTTCTCCTCCACGTCCTTCTTCGACTGGGCGCCGACGGGCGCGGCGGTCGCCACCAGAAGGGCGATCACGAAGGGGAGGACGCTGCGGGCGCGCCGAATACGCATCAGAAGCATGTCAGTGGCAGGCTAGTTGCAGCGATCCGGTAGTAGAAGCCATCTGCGGTGGTGATCGGCCGGCGCGGGCTCCACCTGAAGGGTCTCGGCGCACCGACCCGGCCGACGCTCCTCCCTCGTGACAGGAGCCCGCCGCGGGGTCAGGCGAGGAGAGCGAACGTGACCCAGAAGAGGCCGGCGGCGAACAAGGGACCATCCAGCGACGCCAGGAAGCCGGGGGGATCCGCCGAGAGGAAGATCTGGCCGGCTCTCAGCAACGATCCGAAGGCCCGGCCCGCCACCAGGCCCGCCGCCGCCACCACCGCCGCGACCATCATCGTCGCCAGGTCGCCGAACACGGCTCCGGCGATGAGACCACCGCCGAAGGCCCCCGCCAGTGCCGCCAGATTGGCGTCGGCAAGCGGGGTGTCTGCTGCAAAGACGCCGATCACGCGCGACGCCACGATGGCCAGCACCACCACCACCACGAACGACGTGACGAGGTCGGTGGCCCGGAGCCGGAGCAACACGAGCGGGCCGGTGGCGAGCGCGGCGCTCACCACCAGCAGCCCGGTGAGTGCCGACGACTCCACCGGCCGGAACTGCGGCTCGGCGAGCGCCCACACCAGCATCAGCGCCACCCCGGCCACCAGAGCGAAGGCAAACCCGGCGAAGCCCCATCGGTACGCCCCGACGGCGGCCCCGACGGCGGTGGCGAAGGCCGGGTAGGCGTTCACGGGCAGGCCGCGGCCTGCGGCGTTGCCGGCCAGATCCCAGAGCCAGACGCCGGCTACCGCCACCAGCACCACGACAAACCAGCGGAGGGATGCGAGGTTGGCGAGCACCAGCGCCAGCCCCAGGCCGCCCGCCATCACGTAGCCGGCGGCGGTGGCCGCGTCGATAGTCAGCGCACCCCCGGAGACCGGCGGGATCAGCGCGACTTCGTCCGCCGGGCCGACCGCCGTTCCGGGCTCGGCCGGCTCGCCGTTGACCCAGACGCGCGCATGCGGCAGACCCGACGCGAAATCGGCGCCGAAAGCCGCGGCGGCGCGGTGGAGGACCTCTGCGACCGACGAGCCGTCCACCTCGGCGTCAGCCGTGCCGGCCGCCTCGCGGAGGTTGGCGAACAGCCGCAGCCGCGCCATCAGCGGGTCAACTCCACGGTTCCCACCATCACCGCAGCGCCGTCGGCGCGAAGGGTCTCGAAGCGATAGGCGCCCGCACCCGCCTCTCGCACCGTGGTGGTGACGTCCGATCCGGGGAACACCATGTCGGTGAACCGCACTGCCATCCACTTCACCCGGGAGGCTTCGCCCCCGGCGATCTCGTCGACGAGACCCCCGGCGACCAGCGAGAGCGTGCCCAGGCCGTGGTTGATGCGGCCGGGCAAGCCGACCGCGTTGGCGACGGCATCATCCAGGTGGACGGGGTTGTGGTCGCCGGAAGCCGCTGCGTACCGGGCCGGCATGTCGTCGGCGACATGGCGCACGAACGTGGCCGCCACCGGGCCGGGCTCGGCGGCGGGGACGTCCCCGCTCGGTCTCTCCCTCGCCTCGCCGCTGCCGCCGCCGCGCACGAAGATCGTCGCGCGCTGGTCGACGATGGCGTCCCCGGAGGGCGAGGTCATCGCCACCTTCACCACGAAGGTGGCGCCCTTGCCTTTGTCCTCTACGGACTCGAGGCTGGGGCTGAGCACCAGCTCGTCACCCGCCCGGATCGGCCGGTGGTACACGAACTCCTGCTCGCCGTGGACGATCATCAGCGGGTTCTCGACGCCGAGCTCCGGGTCGCCGACCACCCGGCCGACCTCCGAGAACCCCGGCACGACCGAGAACACCGGCGGCGCCACCTGGTCGGGCCCGGGAAGGTAGGCCGGGTTGGCGTCGCCGGAGGCCGCGGCGTACTCGGCGATCTGATCGGCGGTGACGGTGCGCTCGATGGCCGGGTACGACTTGCCGGCGAGGTCGAAGTTCAGTGGCAAGCGTGACTCCGTCCACTCGAAGACCTGACGGCGGCCAGGGTACTCGGTCGCCGCCCGGGTTCTGAGCAGTGACCACCTGCCCACGGCCGCCCTTCCCCTCGCTAGCCTTGCAGGACGGAGGTGATCGCCACCGTGCCGACGTTCCGACCCGACCTGAGCCGCATCGCGCCGTACCGGCCGGGCAAGTCCGCAGAGGAGGTCACTCGGGAGTTCGGCCTGGAACGCGTGATCAAGCTGGCGTCCAACGAGTCGCCGGTACCTCCTTTCCCCGAGGTGCAGAAGGCGATCGCGGCCGCCATACCCGGGCTCAACCGCTACCCGGACAACAACCGCTTCCTCCTGCGGAGCGCCCTGGCCGACCACCTGGACGTCCCCGGCGACCACCTCTGGTTCGGGGGCGGGAGCAACGAGCTGATGCTGATGACGGCGATCGCCGTCGGCGGGCCCGGGACGAGCGCCGTGTATGCCTGGCCCAGCTTCGGTCTGTACCGGATCGGCACGCTGGTCGCCCTGGCGACGCCGGTGGAGGTCCCGCTCACCACCGATCACCGCCACGATCTCGATCGGTTGCTCGGCGCGCTACGCGACGACACGACGCTCGTCTATGTCTGCAATCCCAACAACCCGACCGGGACCCACGTGCCCGCCGAAGACGTCTTCGAATTCGTCGCCGCCGTTCCGGAGCGGGTGCTGGTGGTGGTGGACGAGGCCTACCACGAGTACGCCCTGGCCGCCGACTACGGAACCGCCCTGCCGCTGGCGCTCGAGCGTCCCAACGTGCTCGTCGCCCGGACGTTCTCCAAGGTGTACGGCTTGGCCGGCCTGCGCTGCGGATACATGGTCGGCAGCCCGGCCACCTTCGCAGAGCTGAGGCGCGTGCAGCTGCCGTTCACCACGAACAGCCTCGCCCAGGTCGCCGCCATCGAGGCCCTCCGCCACCAGGACCGCGTCGCCGAGCGTGTCGAGCGCAACACCGCCGGTCTCAAGCAGTTCTCCGAGGAGCTGACCGCACGGGACATCCCGTTCGCCGACAGCCAGGCCAACTTCGTGTACATCCGGCCGGCGGACGACGCCGCCGCGTTCAAGGCCGCGCTGCTGCCTCACGGCGTCGTCGTCCGGCCGTTCGAGGACGGGTGGGTGAGGGTGTCGGTCGGGACCGACGACGAGATCCGGGCGTTCTTCGCCGCCCTCGACGAGGTGCTGGGGAGCTGACCGGCGTGCTGCGCCCGCTCGCCGCGGCGGCGCTCGTACTCGTCGTGGCGTGCGGTGACGGGGCGGTCTCCACGACCACATCCCCACCAGCGCCCACGAGCACCGCGCCGACGACCACGGCGCCGGCCCCCCCGCCCACGAGCACCACGGCGCCGGCGCCCCCGCCCACGAGCACCACGACGCCGCCCGCCAGCGAGCCACCCGCCACCAGCGCGCCGACGACCGTGCCTGGGGGCCGCGCCGCCGGCCCACCGCCGGCGCCGGTGCTCCTCGCCGGGCCCAACGGCGTGACCGTGGTGGCGCCGGACGGCTCCGAACAGCCGGTGGTCCTCGGCGCGGTGGAGCTGGCCTTCGACGACACGATGGGTGGCGTCGTGTTCCAGGAGCCTTTCGACCTCGAAGACCCGCCTCCGATCTGGTGGCTGCCCGCCGGCGCCGGCCCCGCCCAGGTCCTGGTCGAGCCGGCAGCGGAGGACGGCTGGCTGGCGCTGGAGGACGTCGAGGTCGTCGACGGCTCCCCGCGCGTCTTCTACACCGACAACCGGGGCTACGCCTCGCCGGAGACCGCCGAAGGGCGCCTGCACGCGCACGACCTGGCCACGGGCGAGGACGCCGACCTCGTCACCGTCGGCGGCTGGGAGTACGCCTCGTCGCCGATATCGGTGGGCGGGGGCCTGATCGCCCTCAACGGCAGCGCCGAGGCGGTGACCTGGTTCGAGTTCGTCGACCTGGCCGGCGCACCCGTGGAGCTGGCCGCCAACCCGCTCCGTGAGGAGGACGCCTGTTTCGATCGCAGTGACTGCCCGGGGCGCCTCGCCGTCTCGCCCGACGGGTCGCTCATCGCCTACACGATCACCGGCCCCGTCGGAGCGCCGTTCCCGATCGAGCTCGTCGTCGTCGACGTCGCCTCCAGCCGGGAGGTGGCCAGGCTGGCGGTCAGGGACGAGGGCGACCCGCTGCTACGGCGCGTCGAGCTTGGCCCGGGAATGGCGCTTGTGAACCGGGTAGGCGGAGACATGCTCGACGTCCCGGAGGCGGCGGTGGTGGCGGTCTGGGAGCCGTCGCCCGGGGTCGGCGAGCTGGCAGTTCCCGGGGCGGCCACGTTCCTGCGCGCCCCGGTCGCCGCCGGGCCGTTCACGCTGCCATAGGAAGGGAGCGCGGAGTCGGCTGCGGACCGCAGAACTCCACCCGCGAGCAGAGGGAGAATCTCAGACCTGGGCCGGGAGGATCTTGCCGGTGACCTCGCCGAAGCCCACCCGGGGGCGCCCGTCGCCGCCGCACCAGCCGCGCATGATCACCGTGTCCCCGTCTCTGACGTAGGCCCGCGTAGTTCCATCGGGAAGCTCGACCGGCCTCGTCCCCCGCCACGCCAGCTCGATCATGCTCCCGTACGAGCCCGGCGCCGGGCCCGAAACCGTCCCCGATGCGTGGAGGTCGCCCGGCCGCACGTTGGCGCCGTTGACGGTGGCGTGGGCGAGCTGCTGAGCCATGCTCCAGTACATGTGCCGGAAGTTCGTGCGGGCCACCACGAACGGCTCGTCGAGGCCCTCGACCGCCAGGGACACTTCCAGTTCCATGTCGAGGTTGCGCAGCCCCGCCTCCTGCAGGTACGGGAGCGGCGGCGGGTCCTGCTCGGGCCCCGGCACCCGGTAGGGGGCGAGCGCATCGAGGTCCACCACCCACGGCGAGATCGACGTGGCGAACGACTTGCCGAGGAACGGACCGAGCGGCACGTACTCCCAGCGCTGGATGTCGCGGGCGCTCCAGTCGTTGACGAGCACCAGCCCGAAGATGTGCTGCTCCGCCTCCTCGACGGGGATCGGCTCGCCGAGGCGGTTGCCGGGCCCGATGACGAACCCCACCTCGAGCTCGAAGTCGAGAGCTCCCGTCGGACCGAGGATCGGCGGGGCGTCTCCCAACTTGACCTGCCCCTGGGGACGGCGGATCGGCGTGCCCGACAGCACGATCGAGGACGCCCGGCCGTGGTAGCCGACCGGGAGCCACCGCCAGTTGGGGAGCAGGGGCTCCGAGTCGGGGCGGAACATCTTCCCGAGGTTGGTGGCGTGCTCCCGAGACGAGTAGAAGTCGACGTAGTCGCCGGCGTGGAACGGCAGCAGCAGCTCGGCCGACGGCATCGGCACCAGGGCCCGCTCCGCCAGGCCCCACACGTCGCGAATCTCCCGGTTGTCGAAGCCGAGCAGGTCTGAGACCCGGCGCCGCACCGCCCGCCAGGTCTCCCGGCCCAGCGCCAGGAAGGGGTTGAGGGAGGCGTGGGCGAACACGCCCCACGGCAGGTCGACGTAGTCGGAGAGCAGGTCGGCCTCGGCGACCACGTCCAGGTCGAGGATGCGGTTGCCGATGCCCACCCCCGCCCGGGGAGGCGCGTCGCCGACGCGGAACACGCAGTAGGGGAGGTTCTGGATCGGGAAGCCGGAGCCGATGGGAACCGGGATCCACGAGCCGAGGGCAGGGTCGGTGGTGGGGTCGGCCATCTCAGCCGTCCTCGAAGGGGATGAGGCCGAGGCCGGCGAGATCGGCGGACGGCTCCGCGAAGTCGCACGAGCCGTAGCCGTGCAGCGAGGCGGCGCGGGCGGCGCGCACCTCGGCGGCGTCGGCTTCCACGCGGCGCCACGCGAGGGCGCGGCGGGTGAGCGAGAAGGAGGTCCGGTCGCGCTCGGCGATGATCGGCACGAGGTCCCCGGCCGGCAGGTCGTGGACGTGGCCGAGCACGGCGGCGGCCAGCAGGTTGAGGAAGCCGTGATGGGTGAACCCGGTGTCGGGGTCGTCGTGTCGGAACG
>CAYGCW010000038.1:0-2080 GCA_964348465.1 uncultured Acidimicrobiia bacterium
CGCGGCGCCTCCACGGCCACGTCCTCGAGACCTGGGTGATGCCGTCGCCGGCCCTCTCCCAGCGGCTCGGCGCCGAGGTCTTCCTGAAGCTCGAGAACCTCCAGCACACCGGCTCGTTCAAGCTCCGCGGAGCGGTCAACAAGCTCCTGTCGCTGGACGCCGAGGCGCGCTCGCGGGGGGTGGTCGGCGCCTCGACCGGCAACCATGGCGCCGCCCTGGCGTGGGGCGGCCGGCGGCTGGGGATTCCGGTGCGGATCTTCGTACCGGAGGCGGCCGCGGCGTCGAAGCTGCGGGCCATCGAGCGCCTGGGCGCCGAGCTCCGCCGGGTGCCCGGCGATCCGGTGCGGGCGGAGATCGCCGCCCGGGAAGACGCCGCCGCGTCCGGCCGGTCGTTCGTCTCGCCGTACAACGACTGGCAGGTTGTGGCCGGCCAGGGAACGGTCGGCTGGGAGCTGTCCCGCCAGTGCCCGGAGCTGGACGCGGTCTACGTCGCCCTCGGCGGCGGCGGCCTCATCGCGGGGATCGCCGCCTGGCTCGAGGCGGTCGGCTCGCCGGCGAAGATCATCGGCTGCTCGCCGGCCAACTCGGCGGTGATGATCGAGTCGGTGCGGGCCGGGCGGATCGTCGAGATGCCGTCGCTGCCGACGCTGTCCGACGGTACCGCCGGCGGCGTCGAGGAGGACGCCATCACTCTGCCGCTCTGCACGCGGCTGGTGGACGACTACCAGACGGTGGAGGAGGAGACGATCGCCCCGGTGCTGACGGAGTTCGTCGCCGCCCACCGGCTGGTCATCGAAGGGGCGGCCGCGGTCGCGGTGGCGGCCTGCCTCGACAGCGGCGAGCGCTTCGCCGGCGGCCGGGTCGCGGTCGTTCTCTGCGGCGGCAACCTGGACCCGAGGACGCTGGCGGAGCTGCTGGGCGGGGATGCCGCGGCGGACCGGTCCGGCTGACGATGCCGGCGCCGCCCCACCCCCGCGTCATCGAGGCCGCCGGCGGCGTCGTCTGGCGTGGCGAGCCCGGGGCCGGCGAGGTGGCGGTGATCCACCGCCCGCACCACGCCGACTGGTCGTTCCCGAAGGGCAAGCGCAAGCGCGGCGAGTCGTGGCAGGAGACGGCCCTGCGCGAGGTCCTCGAGGAGACCGCCTGCCGGGTGGAGATCGACCGCTTCGCCGGCGGCACCTTCTACGCCGTGGGCGAGCATCCCAAGGTGGTCCTCTACTGGCACATGAGGGCAGTCGAGGAGGGCCCCTTCGAGCCCAACGACGAGGTCGACCGGCTCGTCTGGCTGACCCCCGCCGCGGCCCGCCAGCGCTTGAGCCGCGCCGGCGAGCGCCGGCTGCTGCGGGGCTTCTGAGCGGCGCCGACCAGCTGATCGGGGCCACCAGCGTAGTTCACCGGGTCCCCCTGCTGACGCGCGACCGGACCCTCCGCGTCTCGCGCGTGGTTCTCCTCGCCATCCGCTGACGGGACGGCCCGCGCTCCTGAGCGTCACCGCCCCTATACTCCTCGCGACATGGATGCGCCCCCGGTCGTCCAGGTCCGCAACCTGCGCAAGACCTACGGCTCGACCGTGGCGGTCGCCGACGTCTCCTTCGAGGTGCGGCGGGGCGAGATCTTCGGCCTCATCGGGCCCAACGGCGCCGGCAAGACGACGACGATGGAGTGCGTCGAAGGGGTGCGGCGCGCCGACCGCGGCGAGATCTCGGTCCTCGGCCTCGATCCCCACAAGGACGTCTACGCCCTGCAGGAGCGCATCGGGGTGCAGCTCCAGCAGTCGCAGCTGCAGAAGCGGATCAAGGTCTGGGAGGCCGTCGACCTGTGGGCGTCGCTCTACCCGGCCGCGATCGACGGCGACGAGCTGCTGCGGAGCCTGGGGCTCGAGGAGAAGCGGAGCGCCTGGTTCATGACGCTGTCCGGCGGCCAGAAGCAGCGCCTCTTCATCGCCCTGGCGCTGATCAACGATCCTGAGCTGGTCTTCCTCGACGAGCTCACGACCGGGCTCGACCCGCAGGCGCGGCGGGCGATCTGGAAGCTGGTGACCGGCAGCCGCGAGCAGGGCAAGACCGTCTTCCTGACCACC